>JBJTCW010000133.1:0-12733 GCA_046092065.1 Candidatus Nitrosotenuis sp.
GAAGCCTCAAAATCCTAAACTAGACGTAGTTTTATATTATCCCCAAAAAAAGTCACGATACAATGGAATATGTTTACGCTGCATTAATTTTGCACAAACTAAAGAAGGAAATTAACGAAACTAACGTTAGTAGTGTAATCAAAGCAGCCGGCGCAGAAGTAAGCGATGCACAAGTCAAAGCACTAGTTTCTGCACTAGCTGATGTTAACATTGAAGAGGCAATCAAAGCAGCTCCAGTCGCAATAGCAGCTCCAGCAGCAAGTGCAGGCGCAGCTCCAGCAGCTGAAGCAAAGAAAGAAGAAGCTCCAGCAGGAAAATCTGAAGAGCAAGCAATGGAAGGCCTCGCTTCACTGTTCGGTTAATTCCTCAAAATTTTCATTTTTACCTTTATCTAGCACAATCTACCATATGGTATAGTGGCAGATACTCCATTTCTGTTTCTGATCTATGTTTTCGATCTCTTTGGCACTATGGCGTTTGCAGTCACTGGTGCATTCAAGGCAATAGAGCACAAGTCCGATATCGTTGGAATTCTGATTCTTTCTATAATTACTGGTGTGGCAGGCGGAACTATCCGTGACGTAATAATCGGTAAGTTTCCGCCCAATTCAATTGCAGATCCTTGGTATGTCGGGATAAGTGTGGCATCTGGCGTTGCTCTGTTCTTTTTGCATCCATATGTCAAAAAACACTGGAATCTGTTCCTAAAATTTGACGCAATAGGACTAGGAGTATTTTCCATTACTGGTGCGACATTTGCCTACAATATTTTTGGCCTGAATTTTCTAGCCATTGCATTTGCAGGAATACTTACTGCAGTTGGCGGCGGAATACTGCGAGATGTCTTTGTAAATGAGGTTCCATTTATTTTTGTAAAAGAGCTATACGTTACGGCAAGCTTTGTCGGGGTTTTGGTATTCTATGGATTGCTTACTGCACAAGTTCCGCTATACCTTGCATCTATACTTGGAATTCTAGTCACTACAATACTAAGACTAGTAGCAATGAAGTACAACTGGAATCTGCCTAGGGCTAGAGAAAAATAATCTTACGCTGGAGTGTAGCCTTTTGCCTTTGATGCAACAGACTGAGCTTGAGCGTTTGCTTTTTGGAGTACTGCGTCTTTGGTCTCTTCTGTCATATAGCCTGCTTCAATTGCAACAGAGCGTGAACCCTGTGATGCCTTTGCCAAGACTTGTTTGATGTTGTCCTTTGTGATATAGCCGGCCTCAATAGACAGTGATATTGCTTCTTGGTGGGCTTGTGCGAATAATCCTCTGTATGATTCTAAATCAATGACTAGTTCTTCTCGTTTGTATTGGATTCCTTCTTCTAGTGCTGCATCGAGCAAAACTCCTGCTTCTACTGACTTGATGTCGAGCTTTTGTAGTAATGTTGCTAGTTTATCAGGAATTGGCTGACCCTTTTTGACTGGTGTAGAATCCTTTAGAATCCAAATTGTTCCTTGGTCGATTTTGGTTGGAATGCCGGCTTCTTTGAATTCAGTAAGCATTGGACCTGGAGCAATACCTGTGTTCTTTGCTGGAACGTTGATGTCTACACTTGCGGTATCTCCACCGCGACCGAACATCATGATTTTGTTCTTGCCAAGTAATACGTTGAGTTTGAATGGTGACATGTTTGTAAACATCAAAACGCACTGACCTGTCAAGGCCTCTGCCATTTTTGCAATGCCTGGAACATTTAGTTTTGCAAGTGCTTTTTGTGCTACCTTGTCTTTAATGCTAACAATTTCAACTTCACCAAGGAATTTCTTTCTCAGTGGAAGCATTTGTGATGAGCGAACCTTTTCCATTCGAACTAGTGCAGTAACTTTGTACTTTGCTGGAAGCTCTTGTAGTTGCTGATACATTCTTGTTTTCTTTGCAGGATAAGTTGTTCTGTTCTCGTGCATTTACTTTCTCGCCTGCTGTACTTGTTTTATTGGCTTACCCATTGATGTTTTTACAATAATTCTTCTAATGTTCTTGTCACCGCTTGGAAGTTTTTTCTCAATTGCATTTAGTATTGCATGAGCGTTTGCTGCCAAGTCTCCATCATCCATGGTTTCATCTCCGATTTTGCATGACATTGACAAGGAATTCTTTACTTTGACTCGAATTGATGAACTAAATCTGTCCAAGAATGCATCAATTGGTGCATTGAATGGAACTGGAATTGGCATTTTGCCTCTTGGACCTAACAGCTGACCCAAAACTTTACCGACTGTGGTCATTAGTTGTGTGTCTGCTAGGAAGAAATCATAATTATTGATAAATTTGCGTGCTTCGCGTTTGTTTGCTGCAATAGTGTTGATTTCATCACTGGATACAACTCTGTCTGCATTTGCGCTCTTTGCCTTGAGACCCATGTCTCCTCCTGCCATTACGCAAACTGTTGTTGGCTTGGTGAGTTTCTTTGGAAGCTGAATTGTCTCGTTCATGGCAAAGCCTTTCTTTACATCAATATCCTTTAGGATGACGTACATTTCCAAGGTCTGCTTGAACTTGCGTTCTTTGTCGCCAGTCTTGGCATCCTTAATCATTTTAGACAGATCAGCTTCGTTGATCAACGAAACCCTTGCAAAAAGGCCTCTTTAAAATCGTTAGCGTTGGCAGGCACGGGTTTTACTGGAAATTGTAAAATTTTCTAATTTTTACTTAGTGCATTACATTATGTGCAATTTTTCACGCCTAAACCTACGTTTATTAACATCAAATCGACTCTTTTGAAAACATTGCATAAACTAGATGATCTGGACATGAAGCTCCTATTCGAGCTTACTCGTGATGGAAGTATCTCTGTACCAAATTTGTCAAAGAAAATGGGGATCAACGCATCTGTATTGTATTCCAGAATAAAACGCCTCACAAAAAAGAAGCTAATCAAAAAATTCACCATTCTAGTGGATGAATCCCAGCTGGGAATAGGTGTAAAGGCTACAATTGGAATAAACCGAGACCCAAAGCTAAAAGATGCAATTCACAAGCAACTACTCCAGACGGCAGAAATCGTTTCTATCTCAGAGGTCACTGGCAGATTTGACATAATGGTCTCAGTTCACGCTGAAAACCTGGAACAATTACATACCATAGTAATAGAAAAAATTGGCAAAATAGAGGGAATACAAAGCACGGAAACGTTCGTAGAATTGCAAAAAACTGACAAAGAACCTTCGTATTTGGTTGCTAAATAATCTTAGTTGAATTTACTGTCGTATTTTCCTGCGTTTACATAGGCTGCAAATTCTTTAGGATTCTTACCTTCGATTTTGATTCCCAAGGAAACACAAGTTCCTGCTACTTCTTTTGCAACTGACTTTATTGTTGTTGCATATGATGATTCTAATTTTGCTTTAGCTACTTTGAGAATGGAATCAACTGTAAGATCTCCAACCCACGTCGAGCCGCTTGTACCAGAGCCTTTCTGAATTCCTGCTTCTTTTAGCAATAATGCAGATGCAGATGGAATTCCGACAGTTACTTCCCATTTTTTGGTCTTGATATCTACTGATACTGTGACTGGGACCTTCATTCCTTCAAAGTCTGCTGTTTTGTCATTGATGGCCTTGATGATTTCCATGATATTGACGCCTAGTGGACCCAACGCTGGACCTAATGGTGGACCTGCAGATGCTCCTCCACCTGTTACTAGTGCAGAAACTGTTTGTGTATCGGCCATGTTTGTACCCTTTTAGATGACGATTTAATCCTTCCTAAGCGGAAGCGGATAATTTCAGATAGTTAGAGTCTACAGTTACTGGAAGTTGGTATGGAGCATCAAGCAGAATTACGGTTGCTTCTTGCTTGTCATTATCAACACGTGTTACTGTTGCCTTCATTCCCTTGAATGGACCACCAATGATTTCTACAATATTATCCACTGCAATGTTTGGAGCATTGCTCTTCGTCACCAGATATCCTTCAATATCTTTGAATTCCATTTCACCGCGCAATTGTCCTCGAATATGTCTTATTCCTTGCAAAGAGTTGAATGCAGAGTTTGCGTCCTTGGCTTCAACTACGATGTAGCCTTTGAGATTATCGACTAGTAAAACAGAATACAGATTGATCTGACCGTTGTTAATTTTGCTTTGGAGCAGGTTCATGACTACCTTTTCTTGACCTCCAGTGGTCCTAATTGCAAAGAGATGAGTTTTGATTTCTTGAGACAATTCCATCTATCCGAATCTGAACACCGAAAATACAAACTGAATTATAAATCCAATCGCCCCGATTCCAGCAATTCCAAGCAACACTAGCCTTAGGTGCTGCATATAATCGTCCTTGTCGGACTTTTTGGCAATCTTTAGGGTGTTTGCCATGTCTTTGAAGGTCTGATTCAGATCCATTGGTGGAGTTTAATATGGTGTCCTTATATTTTTTGGGACATGGAGCTCCTAGTGGCGTACGAGCAGGACCCTGCAGGTCACAATATGGCAAAATTCTTGTCTTCTGGGATGACCAAGGACGGAGACATTTTCAGGGGTAAAAACTATGATTTGGTAATAATCCCAAGCCCGGCAATTTCGGCAGACTGGTTGGAGCAAAAATATCACTATGACGGATTTGTCTTTTTGTCAAAGCACGCCGCTCAGTCTGGCGAGCTTGCATTGACATGCCATAGTACTGGGAATTTCTCAACTGCCCAGTTTGGCGGAAATGAAAGACAAGTAGCTATTCCGCACCCACACCTTCAAAAATCCTACATGCAAAAACTGTATCAAAACAGGGGCACATTTTCAGACTTTCAAGTCATAATAGAGGCAACTCATCACGGACCTACCGCATTATCAAAACCAACTATATTCATCGAGATCGGTACAACAGAAAAACAGTGGAATGACGAAGTACTTTGCCATTCTATAGCAAAACTAGTCGACCAAACAATATCAGAGCCAACAAAAAAATCTCCAGTCGCCATTTGCTTTGGAAGTACGCACTATCCGGAAAAATTCACAGAAGAGCTAATCAATGGCAAGCATGCACTTGGAACCGTAATACCAAAACATGCACTGGAGTTTTTGGACGATAAATTATTCTCACATATCCTATTACAAAACAAGAAAGCAAGTTCGGCATTGCTGGATTGGGGAGGACTGGGACCGCACAAGCAAAAAGTACTTGACTTGCTAGCAACAACAAGTCTTGAAGTGATAAGACTCTGAACAAACTGGATCAAAAAGTATACAAAAAATTACTAGAGGTTCCAAAAGGCAAAGTCACTACATATGGCGAGCTGGCAAAGGCAGTTGGATTAGAAAACGGCCAGCGAGTAATCGGGCAAATCATGAACCGAAACCCATTTCCAGTTGTCATTCCGTGTCACAGAGTTGTCAAATCCGATGGCAAAATTGGAGGCTATTTTTACGGTGATAAAGTCAAGACAAGAATGCTATCTGATGAAGGCGTAAAAATTACTGATGGTAAAATTAAGGACTGGGAAAAAACGGTCTTTAGGTTCTAGACTTTCTGTGCTCTTTGATTTCCTCAATGAGGCTTCTTAGGTGAGCAACGTTTCTAACTGTGTTACCGCCAATCTTCTTGTATATTGTCCAGAATTCTGGGTTTGTGATTTCTTTTCTGTCCTTTGCTACTTTGAGTCTGTGACGCAGTGCTCGGACCTTTAGTACATAGACTTCTTTTTTGCCTACACGTGCACCTTTGCGACCCTTCTTTGAACCTGTTGTGGTTCCTCTCTTTTTCTTTTGACTCTTTTTGAATTCTGCTCTTCCACGTGAAGTGCCTTTTGCGGATTTTATTGTGATTATGCCTGCTGTGATGAGGCCGCGAATGTTTTGTCTTGTGATTGCATCTGCGATATCATCTGATCTTTCTGGGTCAAACTTGATTCTAGCAAGTCCTACTCCAGCGACTCGGGACACGAGCTTCTTTTTGGTTCTAAGATTTACTACCACTTGTTCTCACTCTTGCGTTGAATATTTTGAACTTTTTCTGTGTCGCAGTTGCAACAATTTCGATTCTCTTCTTTGTTCCGACACCATGAGCAATTCTTACTCCGTCGGTCTTTGGGTTTAGCTTTTGTAAATCATTAACATTGTGAATCAGGTTATCTGTAAATCCTGATGGGTGCAATCCTCTTGCTGCCTTTGGACCACCATATCCTACTTTGACAAGACCTGGTCTGCCACGGAATTTTTGCTTGCGTTGGTGGTTGTCTACGCCTTTTGGCTTTCTCCAAGAGTCTGCCTTTAGTCTTACATAACGCCAGCTTTCTTGTCTGACAAAGTCTGGTCTGCGCTCATTGCTTTTTTCTCGCAATGCTAGCAGTTCTTTATTGATAGTCAATATGATGCACTCTTGGATTTTTCAATAAATAGGTTGCCATGCGATCCATTGCCAAAAGGTAAGAGATAATAATAATGCAGAGTCGGTCTGGATATTCAGCAAGCCCAGTTTGCTGAATGTGGTGAGAAAAAATGGATTCAAAAACAACACTTACGCCCAAATTTATCGCACAACTAGAGGCATTTGGAATCAAGCCTTCCCAAGTTTACAGAAACCTTTCACCTGAAAAGCTAGTTGAGGCATCAGTCCAGAGAAACGAAGGCGTAGTTACATCAACTGGTTCTTTGGCAGTAAAAACAGGCAAATACACCGGAAGATCGCCAGACGACAGATACATCGTAGACGATGATGAAACCCATGATAACGTAGGCTGGGGCAAAGTAAACCACCCATTTCCGATTGACAGATTTGACAAGATTTTTACAAAAATGAAAAAGTTCGTAGAAGGAAAAGAGCTTTTTGTCTTTGATGGCTTTGTTGGAGCAGACAAAGACCACAGACTAGGAATACGAGTCATCAATGATCATGCATGGCAAAGCCTTTTTGCAAGACAATTATTCGTTAGGCCTTCTGCAGCAGAGCTAGATTCTCACGAGCCGGACTTTACCATACTATGCGTAAACGGATTTGAGGCAATTCCAGAAGTTGACGGAACCGGAACCAATGTCTTCATCCTAATCGACCTTACAAAGAGACTAGTCCTCATTGGCGGAACAAGCTATGCAGGAGAAATGAAAAAATCCATGTTTGGCGTAATGAATTATCTTTTGCCAAAGAAAGGAGTATTCCCAATGCATTGCTCTGCAAACATTGGCAAAAATGGAGATACTGCATTATTCTTTGGATTATCCGGCACAGGAAAAACAACACTTTCTGCAGACAATGACAGAATGCTAATCGGTGATGATGAGCACGGTTGGTCTGACAAAGGAGTCTTTAACTTTGAGGGCGGATGTTATGCAAAATGCATCAACTTAAACCAAGAATCCGAGCCACAAATCTGGAATGAAATCAAGGCGGGAGCGGTTTTAGAAAATGTTGTAATTGACAAACAAACACTCAAGCCAAACTTTGATGATGGCTCTCTGACAGAAAACACAAGAGCTGCATATCCATTAGAGTACATCCCAACTGCAATATTTCCAAGCGTTGGCGGAAATCCAAAGGTAATCGTATTTCTTACAGCAGATGCGCTAGGAGTTTTGCCACCGGTGTCAAAGCTAACCAAAGAAGGAGCAATGTATCATTTCATGTCTGGCTATACAAGCAAATTGGCAGGAACCGAACGTGGAATCAAAGAACCAAAAGCAACATTTTCAGAATGCTTTGGCTCCCCATTCATGCCAAGACCTGCAGCTGTATATGCAAAGATGCTAGGCGACAAAATTCGCGCTCACAATACCGTAGTATATCTAATCAACACTGGCTGGTCTGGCGGACCATATGGAATTGGCAAACGCGTTTCCATCAAATATTCAAGAGCAATGGTAACTGCTGCACTAACTGGTGCACTGGATATAGTAAAGTACAGACACGATGCACTTTTCAATTTGGATGTTCCAACAGAATGCCCAGGTGTCCCATCCGAGGTACTGGATCCAAAATCGACATGGCAGGAAAAAGATACATACGAACTATCTGCAAAAAAGCTAGCCCAAATGTTTGTTGATAATTTCACAAAATTCAAGGACGTTGATCCTGCAATAATAGCAGCAGGACCAAAACCATAGATACTATCTTTTACGAATTACCGCTCCAACAATTCCGACAACAGCTCCAATTACACCAAGTATTGCTAGCTGATGATTTGGTATTCCAATGTTGAATGAAATGGCATGATCTGTAGATTCAACCTGTATGGAATTGTACAAGGTAATTGTCTGGTTGCCAGCTTTCAGATCTGCTTGAACGAAATATTTTCCAGGGTTAGAAACTGTAACAGATTCTGATTTTGTTGGAGTAATTGCCAGACTGTTTACGAGTCTATAGTCTCCATTATACACAGAGATCTTTGCATAAGACCAGTCTCTTTGTGAATCTATTTTGAAATTCAATTTTCCTTTATCGTTGGAAATTCCAACTGCTCCGTCTGAGATTCGAAGCAAAACTGGGACATGCTGTATTACCTTGTCTGAAATTATGATGTCTCCTTGGTACTGTCCAATCTCTTGATCAAGAATTTCTGCTTTAACAAATAATGATGAGCCGTCAATCCAATGCTCAAACTTGATAGTAGAGTTGCCAAAATCCACATCAATTCTTGGATTTGGCTTGCTGTGGTTTATGGTTTCCAAATCTAGCTTTATGATCTGCGATTTTACAAACGGTGACAAATCAAAGACGGCAAAGCTAGGGCTGATTATCAAATTGGCATCAAAGGCTTTTGTGATGTTTAGTCTTCCAGCACCACTAATTTCCTGAGGAAATAGATTTCCTATAGTATCAGATACGGGGTCCGTTGTGGTGGTGATAATTGACTTGATTTGCTCCGGAGTCAATTCGGGATTTCTTTGTAGTAACAAGGCAGACGCCGCAGAAACATGCGGAGCTGCAAAGCTAGTTCCACTGGTGAGATTGTATGTTCCATGGAGTGATGTGGTGTTTACAAAAACTCCTGGAGCCACAAGGTCGGGCTTGATGTAAAATGGAGATACTGGTCCACGTGAGCTGAAAAATGACACAAAGTCTGGATGATAAAACGCATTTACTGTTCCGACTGTCTTGTTTGCAAGCATAGATCGTATCAACAATCCGTCCTCTTTTGACATGGACATTACCAAGATTCTGGAATGGTATTCGGGACCTTCTGCTTTACTGTTCAAATCACCAAGAAAAACCCCGGGCTCATTGTTGTATACTATTATTGTTTTAGCTCCAGAATCTGCAGCATTTTTTTCCTTTGTAGTAAAATACACAAGTTCACCCTTGATGTCACTTCCTCGCTCAACAAGCAGAATTTTGTCTTTGACATCTATTCCTGCAAGATCTGATGCGCGCCCATATTTTCCAAAAACAATGTCTGTGGTTATGGGCTCAGAAATCTTATCAGAGCCGACCATTGGCAAAACCTGAAAACGCATTCCATTGATTTCTAATGTGGCAACAAGACTTGCAGTAATGTTGTTGTATGTAGCCCCGACCGTAATTGCATTGGTGTCCCTTCCCGGACTACCAATTGTGCCAAGCTCAGGACCGCTGTTTCCAGCAGCTGCAACTACGACCACACCTTTTCTCACTGCATCGTTTATGGCATCCTCGATTCTGTCATTGGTCCTGTTTACTCCGAGACTGAGATTAATGACATCTGCATCATCCTGCACTGATCTTTGAATTGCCTTTACTATCAAGTCCGATGATACTAGATTTCCAGTGTCAGAAACTCGATATGCGAGAATCTTTGCCTCTGGTGCTATTCCACGCATTGCACCGCTTGCAGCAATGATTCCGGCAACCTCGGTTCCATGGCCGTTTGTGTCTTGAGGAGTATTGTCATTTTCAACAAAATCATATCCTCCAATTATTTTTCCGTCTGGACCAAGACCGGAAATGTCTGGATGGGTATAATCAACCCCTGTATCAATAATGGCGACTTTGATGTTCTTACCGTAATATCCCAAGTCTTGTGGATGTTGAGCGCCGACATATTTTGCGCTTTTATCCAGCAAAACCCCGATTGATTGGTCTGCTTGAGCTAATGCAAAAACGCCGATTCCAACTATAGCTAAAATTGCAAAAATCTGTCTCATTTTATCTCGACACTAGCTAGGAATCGATGTTTGTTTTATTTCTGGTGTATGCCATGAGCAAGTTCAGACAAATCATTAAATTAATGAAAACGGCCTTGCGATCGTATGGGAAAATACACACTTCCTGAAGTACCATATGCATACGAAGCATTAGAGCCACATGTTGATGCAAAAACAATGGAAATTCACCATTCAAAACATCATCAAGCATACACAAATGGACTAAATGACAACTGGGAAAAACTTCCATCAGACATGCAAAGCAAGGATTTGCTTGATGTCTTGGCAAGCATTTCATCAGTTCCAGAAGCAGTACGTGGAGCAATAAACTTCCACGGAGGCGGATATGACAATCACAGATTGTTCTGGAACAACATGAAGCCAAATGGAGGCGGAACACCAGGCGGAAAGGTTGCAGACGCAATCAACAAAGCATTTGGCGATTTCAACGCATTCAAAGAACAGTTTTCCACAAAAACCGTTGCAGTTCAAGGAAGCGGTTGGGGCTGGCTAGTATTCAACCCAAAAACAAAGAATGTTGAATACAAATCAATGCCAAACCAAACTAGCCCAAGAACAGAAGGACTAGTACCACTCTTAGGACTGGATGTTTGGGAACATGCATACTATCTCAAATACCAAAACAAGAGAGCCGACTATGTCACTGCATGGTGGAACGTAGTAAACTGGGATGAAGTAGACAAACGCTTCTCCAAAGCACAATAATCTTACTCTTCTTTTTTGTTCAACATTCCATCCAAATGTTATTGATTTTTTTGTTGGTTCCTATTGCAAACGCGATTCCTTCCCATGGTACAGAAAACTTGTTGTAAAATCTGTGAGGAATTTTGGGAGGAATAAACATCATTATTCCTGGAGGAATCGTTCTGGTTTTGTCACCTATGGTAACTACACATTTGCCTTTTAGAGAATACACCAAGACGTATTCGTTTTCATGTATATGCAACTGGTGAACTTTACCAGATTCAATTTTTGCTTCCAGTCCGACAATTCTATTTCCTTTGATTTTCTCATCAAGCAGCAGCTTAATTTTGAGCTGGTCGGTTGGATGTTCTTTTTTGTATGGAAAAACCCATTTTGATTTTGCCTTGGCAATTTTTCCAGATTTTTGCACCATCTCTAAAACCAATTTTTAATGAATGCATTTATTAGCCATCTGACAGATTTTTTGTACATGAGTGAAGAGCAGGCCCAGCAACTTCTCTATCGGATGCAAATGCTAGAATCTATTGCGGCAAGCTTGGATCAAAAAGAAGGGGCAATAGTGAACTTTTTGCGCGAGGCATTTGCATCGGTTGACTCGATAAAAAATCTCTCAGGAGGACAAGAAGTAGAATCGCTAATTCCTTTAGGAATCGGTGCGTACGCCAAGGCAAACATCATTCCAAATTCCAAGATCCTAATGGACATTGGCGCAGGAATCGCAGTAGAAAAAGACCATGCATCAGCCATGAACTATTTGGAATCACGAATAAAGGAACTCCAAGTCGCATTAAATGAAACCAGTGCTCAAAAACATCAAACGATGATGCAGCTAGAGCAGCTAAAAGAACAAATGAACCAGATGATGCAGTCTGAAGCTCCTAAACAATAAGTGGTATTATGTTTGAGAAATTACGCAGTGCCTTCTCGTCAGTTGCTAAATCATTTGGCGAAAAAGAGCTAAAACCAAGCGACATCGACGATGTATTATTCCAGCTGGAAATTGCATTGATGGAATCCGATGTTGCAACCGAGGTAATTGATTCTATCAAGTCTGATCTGAAAGACAAGTTGACTGGAACAACTGTTGACAAAAACCTAATTGAAAAATTCGTCAAGGACAATCTCATTGGAAATATATCTCAATTATTTGATGTTGCAGGAAACGTGGACATTTTTGCAAAAATCAATGAAAAAAAGGCAAAAAACGAACCTTGCGTTATTTTATTTGTAGGAATCAACGGAACCGGCAAGACCACAACCCTTGCAAAGATGGGTTATTTGTTAAAACAAAACAAATTCTCTGTTGTTATTGCGGCAGCTGATACATTTCGTGCAGGTGCAATTGAACAATTAACAGAGCACGCAAATCGACTAAACATCAAAACCGTAGCACAAAATTATGGTGCAGATCCAGCTGCTGTTGCACGAGATGCAGTACTATACGCAAAATCCCACAAAATTGATTGTGTTCTAATTGATACTGCGGGAAGAATGCAGACAAGCAAAAACTTGATGGAACAAATCGAAAAAATTACCAAGGTTGTAAATCCTGATCTGAAAATCTTTGTCGGCGACTCTCTTGCTGGAAATGACACCGTTAACCAAGCTCGTGAATTTTATCAGCACACAATGTTTGATGGTGCAATTCTGACAAAAAGCGATGCAGATGCAAGGGGAGGCGCAGCACTTTCTATTGTCAAAATAACTGCAAAACCTGTCATTTATGTCGGAATGGGTCAAGAATATGCAGATCTTCGTCCCTTTGACAAGAAATTATTCTTAGAGACTGTGTTTGGAGAAGGATTTACAGTTGCTATACCAGAACCAAAACCAGAACCAAAACCAGAACCAAAACCAGAACCAAAACCAGAACCAAAACCAGAACCAAAACCAGAACCAAAACCAGAACCAAAACCAGAACCAAAACCAGAACCAAAACCAGAACCAAAACCA
>JBJTCW010000134.1:0-6469 GCA_046092065.1 Candidatus Nitrosotenuis sp.
GAAGGAAGACAGTCCAAGCCATACCAAATGTCCAAAGTCGCAGAGTTTATTGGAATAAACCATGAAGGATTGTGGCTCCAGCCGGAAGGATACAACCCAAGTGGCTCTTTCAAGGATAACGGCATGTCAACTGCAGTTACACATGCAAAACTAATTGGCGCAAAAAAAGTAATCTGCGCATCTACTGGAAATACCTCGGCAGCTGCTGCAATGTATGCAGCAAATGAAAACATGCAATGCGATGTTTACATTCCGGCAGGACAAATCGCACCTGGCAAGCTATCCCAAGCATACCAGTTTGGAGCACAAATAGTCCAAGTGCAGGGCAATTTTGATGATGCTTTAGCAAAGTCACTTGATGATGCAAAAAATCATGATGGCTATACAGTAAACTCTGTAAACCCGTTCAGAATTGAGGGACAAAAAACCATCCCATATCGAGCAATAGAATATCTCAACTGGAATCCGCCGGACTGGATTGTATATCCAGGTGGAGCTTTAGGGAATATTTCCAGCTGCGGAAAGGCTCTAATGGAATTGTACGAATGGGGCTGGATTAAAAAAGTGCCAAGAATTGCAGTGATAAATTCAGAAGGCGCAAGTACATTATATGATTTGTACAATGGCGAGTTCGAAGGAAAAAAACTACGATGGAATAGTGGCAAGCCAGATACTCAGCTGATCAAAGACTACTATTCTCATTTAGACAAACAAGGAATAAGACCAAAGACAAAGGCAACTGCGATTCAAATTGGCAGACCTGCAAACATTCTCAAAGGATTGCGAGCTCTAGAATTCACAAATGGAATTGTGGAAAAAGTATCAGATGCCGAAATGCTTGATGGTATGTCCATTGTAGGATTGAACGGATTTGATTGCGAGATGGCATCTGGTGCATCACCTGCCGGTGTGAAAAAGCTAGTAGAAAAAGGAATAATCAAAAAAGACGATGTCGTAGTTGGAATTCTCACAGGAAGGCAAAAGGATTCCAGTCTGCCAGTGGACTATCACAATAATCCGCAAAACAGATTTGCAATCCCACCAAGAGACTAGGCATAGTTTTACAACATTAGTTTATTAGATGATCCGCGCAAAAATCATCACATAATTGGCAAGTGGTTCTAAGAAGGCAGTCTATGCTGCCCTGTTTGGAAATTTAGGCATAGCAATTACAAAATTCATTGCTGCATTCATTACCGGAAGCGTAGCAATGTGGGCAGAGGCGTATCACTCTGCATCAGATACGTTTAACCAGATTTTGATATTATTTGGAATAAAGACCAGTGCAAAGGCGGCAAGCCACCAGCACCAGTTTGGCCACGGAAGAGAGCTGTTCTTTTGGTCCTTTATTGTAGCTACGATGATCTTTGGCATTTCAGGAATTTTGTCACTAGAGCAAGGTGCATCATCATTGTTTAGCCAGATGCACCAGATCAGAAATTCCGAGATAAGCTATATCATTTTGGCAATAGCGTTTGGCTTTGAAGGAAATGCATTACGCGTAGCACTAAAGCAATTCACACGAGAGATTAGAGAAAAAGGAGAACCAGTCAATTTTGGAACAATGGTAGAGCATTTCAAGGAAAGCAAGGACATTGCCCTTTTGACTGTAATAGTTGAGGATTCGGCTGCAATTCTGGGAATTCTAGTTGCATCACTTGGAATATTCCTATCCGATGTCACAGGCAATGCAGTCTTTGATGCGATTGCGTCTTTGGTCATTGGTGGAATTCTGATGTTCTTTGCATTTTTCTTGGCAAAGGAAAACCGAGGTCTACTCATTGGAGAATCTGTAACGAATAGAGAATACAAAAAGATTGTAAAATCAATTCAGGAAATTCCTGAGGTCAACAAGCTAATATCAATGAGGACAATGCACTTGGGCCCAGAAGATGTCCTGGTGGGATTGCAGGTAAATCTCGTAGACAATTTAGACACTGACAAAATAGAGTCAGTAACAGATGCAATAGAGCAAAAAATAATGCAGGTAATCCCAAATACAAATAGAGAGCATATTTTTGTGGAAATAGAGCGGGAACGAAAAAGCTAAGCTTTTTTGGCAAAGAACTGTTCTAGTGATTTTTTCTTTTCTGTCATGTGGAATAACGATTCAGTGTGAGCAAATGCCTCATCGTGAGGTCTTTGGAACAGCATTGCCTGCATGAGCATGTGGTTTTCTGGTATTACAATACCGGTTTGATCATCAGAATAGACCATCTTTACTGTATCTCCAATTGTCTCCATCATGTTTGCATGAATGTGAATCATGTTGGTATCTTTAAAGCTGAATTTCATGGATTCTGCAGCATCGCGAATTTGCTTGGTTCCTTTAGCGGACCACAAAGTTGCAACACCGTATTCATCCTTGTACAAGTCTAAAATTTCTGAAGGCTTTGGCGCGGTATCTTTGAATCTAATGCTCATCATGTGGACGTGCATCTGTCTTGTCGGGACCTTGATTGCTTGGATAAACAAAGGAGTGTCTTTTCCCATGTATGATTTTACATCGTCTTGGTGGTGAGGATTTGGCGACAACTCGATAGTATCTGGAACCGACTTTTCAGTCTGCTCAAGGTCTGCCCATCTTCTAACTAGTACGGCATCAAATCTAACTAGACTAGAACCATATTTTTCCCGCAATGGCTGCAAGATTCGCCCCATTCCGGTAACATTGCAGCTTCCCTGCATTACGTGTTTTTTGCCAAACGCATCTTTGTAATTTACACGGGAATTAAACAACAAATCAGATACACGTTCATCCCCAAATACGGACTCGCCTCCCTGGTAAATTGCCATAACTCCTTTTGGCTCGTACAGTTGCTTTTTGTTGGTGTATCCAGTACCGCCTGGCGCGCCATCAATCACTAGATCACAATCAGATAGTGCATCTTCAATGCTTCCTGCGATTTTGTAATTTTTAAAAGAGTCAATGTTTTTTTGCGGAACGTAAACGTCAAATCCGCGAGATATTGCGTCATTTACCTTTTCGTCTGGTGAAAACTTGCCAACTCCTATTACCTTGATTTGAGGATCGTCTTTGATGAATTGGGCAATTCTGTTTCCGATAGAGCCGTACCCATTGACAAAGACTCGCTTCATGTATTTTCCGACAGAGCGGGATTTATTTAGATTTCACAAAACTCAAAACAACTAAATGCATCCAGACTGGAATCACGATATTGTTACACGCTCCATCATTAGGTATAGGTGCAGGAATTGCAGCTGCCATCATCATTGGAGTGTTTTTCGTTCTAAACATACCAGTTATGGATCAAGGCTTTAAGGTCAATGACATCAAAGAGGCACAACCACAGCCCCAAGAACAAGACACGACACCGCAACAAGTCCAAATGACGGTATTTTCTGAAAATGGCTCACCCATTCTTGGCGATGTAAACGCTCCAATTACAATAGTAGAGTTTGGCGATTACCAGTGTTTTTACTGCAACAAGTTCTTCCATGAAACAGAAGATCAAATCAATGAAAACTATATCAAAACAGGAAAGGCCAAACTGATATTCAAAGACTTTACCATAATTGGTGCAGATTCAGTAGTGTCAGCCCATGCAGCCCATTGCGCAAACGAGCAAGGAAAATTCTGGGAATATCATGATACTTTATACAAAAACTGGAATGGAGAAAACAATGGTTGGGCATCTGCCGATAACCAGTTCAAGTTTGTAAAAGAAGTAGGACTGGACCAAAACGCATTCACAGAATGCATGTCTAGTGAAAAATACAAGACCGTAATCCAGGCAAGCTCAAATGATGCAAAAACACTAGGACTCACAGGAACGCCGGCATTTTTCATTATTGGACCAAACAACAAGATAATCAAGGTTCCAGGCGCACAGCCATATGACGTGTTTGTAAATATTTTAGACTCGGACGACCTCAAAAAGTAATGGAATTCAAGTGCGTTGATGACTGCTCGCAGTGTTGCATAGAGCGCGAATATTATCCGACAAAAAAATTCGGCAAAATAGGAGTTCTTGTATTGCCAGAGGAAAAACAAAGAATTGAAACTCTGGCAAAAGATCTTGGAATCCATATCAACATCATTCCAAGAATAGGATTATCCAAGGATAGTAAAGCCCCAGAAAAAATCATAGCATACCAAATGATGGGAAAAGAGCAAAACGGAAACACCTGTCCATTTTTAGACAAGAATGCAAAATCGCCGCATGGAGGTTTTGCCTGCAAAATATACAACCAGAGGCCTCTTGCATGCAAAGCATATCCGTTGATTGAAACAACACCAATTACTCTGGACCAAAAATGCAAGTTCTGCCAAGTCTGTCCCACCGCAGATTCCAATTTGAATTCCGAAATCGAATCACTAATCCAAATACAAAACAAAATGAATGCGAATATGCCAGTAATATGGCGCTATGCTACAGGGATAGGAGAGCCAGACGATCTACAAAGTATACAAAAAGGCTGGATCAGACAATGACGAAATCCGCAACATGGCAAAGCCTGAGCAAATTCATAGATCTTACTTGATAGTTCAGCGGATTTAGCTAACAACCCTTATATTCAAAAATCCAAAGCTTAGCTCATGGCAGCAGGGATTGATGATATTGCCATTTACATTCCACGCTTGTTTGTAGATTCTACGGATTTTGCCCAGGCACGAGGCGTAGACCCAGTCAAGCTAAAAAAAGGACTAGGCATATCACGCATGGCAATAGTGGATTCAAACCAAGACCCAGCATGCCTGGCAGCAAACGCATGCCTCAAAATCATGCAAAAAAACAAGCTCGCACCTAGTGATATTGGAAGATTATACGTAGCAACAGAATCCTCACTTGATGAATCCAAGGCTCTAAACTCGTATGTTATAGGAATGCTGGAACAAGTCTACGGAGAGGGCTCTTTTGAGCACTGCGGAGGAATAGAATGCAAGTTTGCATGTGTTTCAGGATCATACGCATTATACGATAACGCAAACTGGATTAGAGCAGGCGAAGCAGAAGGAAAACACGCCCTAGTAGTAGTATCAGACATTGCAAAATACGACATGGGCTCTACTGGCGAATACACTCAGGGAGCAGGCGCCATCACAATGTTGCTAAATGATAACCCAAGATTGCTCCAGTTTGATTCCAAAGTCACATCAACTTCAATCAAAAATGAGTATGACTTTTACAGACCATTTGGAAAAGAAACCCCGATTGTCCACGGACAATATTCCAATCTACTATATCTAATCCAGGTCAAAAAAGCCTTTGAATCATACAAGAAAAAGGCAAATGATATCGGCCTGATAAAACTAAAGGAAGACGAAACCATACTGGATCATATCGATTATCTCTGCATGCACCTGCCATATGCCAATATGGGCAAAAAAGCACTATCATATCTACTAAGAAGAGAATGGAGAAGTCTTCCAAGATGGAAAAGAATCACAGAACAGACAGGAATGGAAGAGCCAGTGCCAAAGGACCCAAGAGGAACAATAGAATC
Organism: Candidatus Nitrosotenuis sp.; assembly: GCA_046092065.1. Classification (GTDB taxonomy): domain Archaea; phylum Thermoproteota; class Nitrososphaeria; order Nitrososphaerales; family Nitrosopumilaceae; genus Nitrosotenuis. The sequence goes on from JBJTCW010000134.1 coordinate 5,470, forward strand.
AATTCTTGCAGACGAAGAATACATGGGCAAAGACCACGAATTTAACAAATTATTCACAAGAACCAAAGAATACCAAGCATTCTATGAAGACAAGCTTGCAAGTTCTTTGATTGCATCATCAATGATCGGTAATTTGTATACTGCATCATTGTATCTAGGATTTAGAAGCTGCTTGGAATTTGAATTCCAAAAAGGAATTGACTTGGAAGGAAAGCGATTTGGATTTGGCTCTTATGGTAGTGGAAGCAGTGCGATGGTATTTTCTGGTACTGTGCAACCAGGATACAAGGATATTGTAAAGAACATGAATCTAGAGGCAGAAATAGGCGAGCGCGTCAAATTATCACTACATGATTATGAGGAAATTCACGAAAACAAGCGTACCCCAACAGAAAGCATGCTTACTGGCAAAAACGAGTTTGTCCTAGTTAGTGTGGAGAAATCTCCTGAAAGCAGAGGAGAGCGCAAGTACGTATTTTGTGAATAGCCACAAATTAGACGGATAATTTTTCAAACCATGGACGAGCCAAACCCAATCAAGGATTTACTATACCAGACACTAGATGCAATACCACAAAATACAATAGCAGAAAAGATACAAAACGACACAAAATCCCTAATCAAAGAGATTTTTGCAAAATCCGACATTGATTCTCTAGATGGCGACAAGACCGAAAATTACGAGAAATTTGCCGAGTCCCTCATGCACTATATTCTGACAAATGCCCTGATTCCAAGCCAGAGAAAAATTACCGTAAACCAGACAGAACTAGACATTGTAATTCCCGATATCAGAACTCTGAAAACAACGCCCAATGACGCAATTGTGCTAGTATTTCCAAAAACCAACAATATCAAAGCAATTCAGCAAAGACTGGAAACAATTAGCACATTTCAGCCAATACCACAAAACATCTGGCTGGTGCAAAAATCCTCAACTGGTCTACCATACAAGACATACGAGATAGACAATGGTACATTTTAAAATGTACCATTGTCT
>JBJTCW010000135.1:0-4906 GCA_046092065.1 Candidatus Nitrosotenuis sp.
TAGCATCTCACCAAGATACTAAAGTCTCTATACTTTTTTCATTTTTTAGAACAATTTCCTAGAAAAGGAAATATACGATAATCATACAATTTTGTTGTGAAGTTTAGCTATGTCTTTGTCTTGTTCTTAATTGCATCTGCACCAATTTGGTATAATTTTGCATTTGCAGAAGACTGTAAGCAGCTTTGCGTTGCCAAGCCATTTTACAAGCAAGGTGAGGCAGTAATCATATCCGGTAAAGTAGAGGCATTTTTGCCAAATACACCATTATTAATTCAGATATACAAAGAGACAACACTAGTAGATATTGCCCAGGTTGACGTTGCACAAGACGGCACATTTACTCATTCCCTGATAGCAGACGGTCCTTACTTTAAGAACGATGGAAAATACACAATTCGCGCATCATATGGAGTAACCGGAAATGTCTTTGAGACTAGCTTTGATTACCAGACATCAGAGACAGGAAAAAATCCAAGTCAGATCTTTGAGGTCAAAAAGCCAGACAATTCTGGTACATTTGATATTGCATATACGATAAACGGTGGAACTCTAAAGGACGTTGTAGTAGACCCAGCAATCTTGGGCCTAATTGTCACAATACAAGCAGACCACGATGGTTCCATAACATTGGATTTAGGTAGAGAATGGATTGATGCGAAGACAGGACCTGATGGAAAAAGCGGAGACGATGACAAATACATCATCTATATCGACGGCGCTGGAGTGCCATACCAAGAAACAACAATCAAGCCAGAATCTCGATTGATCACAGTCCAGTTCCAGGAAGGTGATTCCAATATCGAAGTCATTGGAACATATGTAGTTCCAGAATTCGGTCCAATTGCTATTCTAATACTGATTGTTGCAGTATCATCTGGAATAACGCTTGCAAAAAAGAATTCTTTGTTGAGAATCTAAAATCCGTATTTTGCCTTGAATGGAGATACTGCTCGAAGTTCCGCAACCACTTGTTTTAGAACATCAACAGTTTGATCAATTTCGGATTTTGTATTGGAAACTCCAACTGTAAGTCGCAGTGAGCCGGTTATCTTTTCATGGGTAAAGCCCATTGCCATCAATACGTGTGATGCCTTTTGCGTTTTGACAGAACATGCAGAACCTGTTGATGCAGCAATTCCATGCTCATCCAGTTTTATGATAAGGTCCTCACCATTTACCCCCAAGAACGTAAAATGCGCATTGTTTGGCAGGCGTATTTGAGGATGACCATTCACCGAAATATGAGATAATTCCGATGATATCCGTTGAATCAGATGATCTCGTAGGTTTTGCAGATTAGCACGATTGTTTTGCAGGTTTTCCTTTGCTATTTGACATGCCTTGCCAAATCCAACAATGTTTGCAACACTTTCCGTACCAGAACGCATCCCATTTTCCTGACCACCGCCTAAAATGAATGGGTCCAGTATTACCCCACGTCTTATGTAGAGAGCGCCAATTCCCTTTGGTCCGTTTATTTTGTGAGATGATATAGACATCAAGTCAACGCCCAAGTCTTTGACATCTACTGGAATCTTTCCTATTGCTTGTACGGCATCTGTATGTAACAACACGTTGTGCTTTTTGCAGATCTGTGCAATCTCTTTGATTGGCTGAATTGTTCCAACTTCGTTATTTGCAAGCATTATACTGACCAGTACGGTTTTCTCTGAAATTGTTGATTCCAGTTTTGCAAGGTCGACCATTCCGGCTGAATCAACAGCAAGATAAACAACGTCAAATCCAAGCGACTCTAGCTTTTTGCATGGCTCCAGTATTGCATCGTGTTCAATTGATGAAGTGACTAGTTGTCTTTCCTTGTTTTGATTCATTATTCCATGTAAAGCAGTGTTGTTGGATTCGGTACCACCAGATGTAAAGAGAATTTCATTTGGGTTGGAGTTTATCAGTTCTGCAATTCTTTTTCTTGCAGAATCAATTGCCTTTGTAGCTATTCTGCCGTATCTGTGAATTGATGAAGGATTGCCAAAGTTTTCTTTGAAATATGGCATCATCTCTTCTAGTACAGAGTCAGCAATCGGAGTCGATGCCGCGTGATCCAGATAGATCAATCAGCAATCACATTGATTTTTCCTGGCCTGTATCCAGTTTCATCTATTACAACAGATTCAAATCCAATTGATTTTAGCTTGGATGATAATTCGTCAAGGTTAACATTTCTAACTAGTACAAGCTCGTCAGCCCCTACCTCGATTTTTGCCATTCCGTTGATATCACGAACACGAACCTGTCTTGCCCCAACCATCTGCTTGACAAATATCTCACCCATCTCTATTCTTGCAAGTCTTTCTGCTGTTACTCGTTGTCCCCACGGAATTCTTGATGCTAGACAAGAGTTTGATGGTCTATCATATACTGACAATCCAATCTGTTTTGCAGTATTTCTGATGTCTGCCTTTGTCAAGCCTGACTCTACAAGCGGACTACGAATTCCATTGTTTTGTAGTGCTACTATTCCCGGCCTGTAATCTCCAAGATCGTCAAGATTTGTGCCATCTACAATAACACCTATGTTTTTTTGTTTAGCAAGTCCAGTTAGATGATCCGCAAGTTCGGATCTGCAATGAAAGCAACGGTTCTGGTCATTTTTGACAAAATCAGGATTTTGTAGCTCATCATATGAGATAACCAAATGATTTATTCCAATTTCCTGGCAGATTTTTTTGGCAGACTCTAGTTCTTCTTGCGCCAAGGTTTTGTAGTCAGCAGTCACTGCCAGAGCAGAATCGCCAAGCATTTTGTATGCAGAATATGCAACTAGTGCGCTATCTACTCCTCCAGACAAAGCGACAAGGACGCTTTTTTTGTCGGAAAACCAGTGATTAAGAGAATCTAGTTTCATTTCAGTTGCTTTCGCACTTCGGCTTTGATTAATTCTTCGGTCTGCTTGAATGTGAATCCTAGTTTTTCTGATACTTTTTTGATGTCATCATATTCAACCTTGAATGATTGACCCGCTGTTTTGCATCGTATTGTAAAGTCCTTATTCTGAATTTTGATTTTGATCGGAGTTATTTTTCTTGGTACTGTAAATCTTTCAGATGAGCGAATTCTAACACCTAGTGTTCCAGTTTCTGAAATCAGAACATTAGCTAATGTATCAACATCTTTTTGAGAGCAAATAACGGAAATCAAATGTCCCGGTCTTCCTTTTTTCGTCATTGTAGGAATGACAGAAATGTCCTTTGCACCGCTTGCCATTACTTTGTCAATTACATGTGCCAATACTTCACCAGATACATCATCCACATTTGTCTCCAAAACACCGACAACGTCGGATTCCAGGCTTGATTTTTCTCCTTGGACGAGCTTCAAAACATTTGAAAATCCTTCAAAGTTTTTCTGGCCTGCCCCATATCCAACTGAATCTATTTTCATTAGCGGATAATGTTGGATGCATCTAGTAGCCAGATTCACAAGCATGGCAGCGCCAGTTGGAGTTGCAAGCTCGGAATTTGAGTTATTTCCAGAAATCAAGATTCCAGATTTTGCAAATATTCCAAGTATGGCGCCAGCTGGATTGGATACAGTTCCATGCGAAAACGACACCGTTCCATTTCCCACTGCCACTGGCATTGTAATTATCTCTTGGTCAAAACACTTGAGATCATCCAACGCTATTGCAGTACCAACAATATCTATCACAGTATCAATGCTTGCCGCTTCGTGAAAATGAACCGAGTTCTTTGGAACTCCATGAATTTTTGACTCGGCTGAAATCAAAGTTTCAATGCTGTCTTTGGCAAACTTTGCAGCCTTTTCAGATAGTCCAATTTTTGCTATGGTTTTTGCAATACAGTTTTGGATCTCTATTCCTTTTCTGTCATGAAAGTGCTCGTCCAGTTTCAAAATAAGTGACATTGCGTTTACTCCGTGCTTGTCGACTTTTTTAAAATCAATTTTTACTATTTTGGAATTATGAAGAAATTTTTCAGCTTCTTTGACTCCTGCAATAATTCTGGATTTTTTTGCACCTAAATCCACCAAGCTGCACAGTAACATGTCGCCAGAAATTCCGGCAATCTGTGGATCTATTACAAGAACCATATCATCAAGGCTTCAAAAATGCATATAAATTCTCAGATCCGAAAATAAAAAAATTTCTCAAAATCCTCACAACATCACAATAGATTTAATTACAGATCAAAAAAGTCGCAAAATGTAAATGATTACAATTATCGGCTCAGGCAAAGTAGGCGGAGATGCAGCATTATTTTCTGCACTAAAAAAGGTCGATAAAGAAATTCTATTGCTTGATGTGGTAAACGGACTGCCACAAGGCGAAGCAATGGACATCAATCACATGCTATCAGAGCAGGGAAACGATGTCATCGTTAGAGGTTCCAACGATTATTCTGAGATGAAAGGCTCCAAGGTTGTCGTAGTTGTAGCAGGCTCTGGAAGAAAGCCAGGCATGACAAGAATGGACCTGCTCAAAATCAATGCAGGCATAGTAAAAGGAGTTGTAGAAAACATCAAAAAATATGCAGATGATTCCATTATTGTACCAGTTACAAATCCACTAGACCCAATGGTTCACATATCATTTCAAACATCTGGCTTTGAGAGAAATAGAATCGTAGGAATGGGAGGTATGCTGGATTTATCCAGATTCATCCAGTTCATTCATGAAGCAACTGGTCACTCTAGAGAATCCATACGAGCACTAGTCATTGGAGAGCATGGGGAAAACATGTTGCCATTACCAAGATTTTCCACGGTTTCCGGAATTCCACTAAATTCAATGTTATCACAAGAAAAACTTGCAGAGTTGGTCCAAAACACAAAGCAAGTCGCAGCCAAAGTAATTGAGCTAAAGGGCGCTACTGTACATGCTCCAGGAAACGCAATCTCTACCATAGTTGACGCTATACTAAAAGAC
>JBJTCW010000136.1:0-6009 GCA_046092065.1 Candidatus Nitrosotenuis sp.
TTCCGCCAGATGGCTTGAGTAATGTAGTTAGTATCATCATTGTGGTGGATTTGCCTGCGCCGTTTGGGCCCAAAAACCCAAAGATCTCGCCTTCTTCGACATCAAAGGATATTCCGTCCACTGCTGTTGTTCCGGAATTGTAGACTTTTTTGAGATCTTTGGGTTTTTGGGCCCAAACGGCGCAGGCAAATCCACCACAATGATGATACTAACTACATTACTCAAGCCATCTGGCGGAAAAGCGTTTGTCGCGGGATTTGATGTTTCTACTCAGCAAAAAAACGTCCGGGCAAACATTGGATATGTTCAACAGGATATTACAATTGACGAATATCTGACGGGACGAGAAAATCTTTTACTGCAAGCAAGGTTGAATCACATTCCTAAAGACCAGATAAAACCAAGAATCAACGAACTATTAGATCTAGTCGAGCTTGACGATAAAGCAGACGATGCAGCAATCACATATTCCGGGGGAATGAGAAAAAGACTGGAAATAGCTGGTGGGTTATTGCACAGACCAAAGGTCTTGTTCTTGGACGAGCCAACTGTAGGCCTTGACATACAAACCAGGCAAAAAATTTGGGAATATATCAAAAAAATCCATGACGAATACAAGATGACGATATTTCTTACCACTCACTATATGGAGGAAGCAGACCGACTGTGCGGCAGAATTGGCATCATAGACCATGGAAAAATCCAGACAATAGACTCACCATCCAGCCTCAAAAGTAAACTTGGCGGGGGAATAATTGCCATAACAATAGAGAACAGTCCTGCCAAGGAGGAACTAGTCTCCAAGACAAAACAAATCGAGTTTGTGAGAGATGTCACTATATCTGATGAAAAACTAACAATATTTTCCTCAAAGGGAACTGAAGTTGCGCCAATGATCTTTTCATTGGCATCAAGTCTTGGCATATCAATAAAGACAGTATCCATTACACAGCCATCGCTTGATGATGTGTTTTTGTCATTTACCGGGCATGATCTTAGAGATGATACCGCTCAAAAATCATACAACCGCAGAAAGGAATACCGACTAAAGCAGAGGATGAAGGCATGATGCTATATGATACTTATACTGTGTTTTGGCGCGAGCTAAAAAGATACAGAAAATCGCGAAGCGGAATTTTGATCAGATTAATCCAGCCGGCAATCTGGATTATTGTCATAGGCCATACATTTGCAGGAACAAAGCCATTGATCCAGTCAGTAGGATTTGATGGAAGCTATTTGGAATTTATGGCGCCAGGAGTTATTGTATTGACTGCAATTTTTACCAGCATTTTTGGTGGAGTCAATACTTTATGGGATAGAAGATACGGATTCATGAACAAGGCTTTGGTATCGCCTGCATCAAGGTCATCTATTGCGCTAGGCAAAATGCTTGCGATATCTTTGATTTCTGCAATGCAGTCTGCTCTGATAATTGGAATTGCTATTTTGATTGGGGTTACATTTTCGAATCTTTTGGTAATAATTCCAATAATGGCAATTGTGATTTTATTCTCTCTAGGATTTTCCGGAATTTCAGTAGTGGTTGCAGCCACTGCAAAGTCCCAGGAGACATTTTGGGGAATAATCAACTTTTTAGGAATGCCACTTTTCATGCTCAGCCCGGCATTGTTCCCATTGGAGCTTTTACCAGACTGGCTTGCTACAATTGCAAGACTAAACCCGGTAACCTATACTGTATTGTTGGTGCGTGGATTGATGACTGGAGTCACAGAAGGCGTCTCTGCAGCCTTGAGCATAGGCGTGATTGGCGCGTTTGTGCTTGTGATGATTGGGCTTGCAAGCTATGTCTTTACGCGCGAGGTCAACAATCCCTTCTAAGTGTCAAAAATTGACCTAAACTTCAAAAATTCCTAACTTGGCAGATCTTTTGCAAACAAGGGTACCACTGCGTAAATGCAGCTAAAGATAGCTATACTCATAGCGTTTTTTGTTTTAACCACAGTAATTTCCCAGCCTGCGCTGGCAGCCGTAAATTATCCATATGTGAATAGCTTTGGAAGCCAGGGCTTGTCAAAGACAGGCGTATTCTCATATCCACAGTATGCAGCAGTTGATGATTCTGGAAACATCTACGTGACTGATTTAGGAAACTCACGAGTGCAGAAATTTGACAACTCTGGAGAGTTTTTGAATTCTTGGGGCTCAAAGGGAACTGGCAATTTTGAATTTCATGCGCCAACTGGAATAGCAGTCGGTGGCGGCTATGTCTATGTGGCAGATCACGAACTAAATGTAGTTAAAAAATTTGATACTAAAGGAAACTTTGTCTCATCATGGGGCAGTACTGGATCAGAAGCTGGCAAGCTAAAACTACCAAACGGAGTAACAGTATCCAAAGATAATTTTGTCTTTGTAGTTGATACTGGCAATTCCCGAGTTCAAAAGTTTGACTCAAACGGCAAATTCGTTTCTGTAATTGGCTCTAGTGGAACAGGAAATGGACAATTTCTGACTCCACTTGATGTTGCACTGGATTCTGATGGAAACGTTTTTGTTTCTGATTCCGGCAACGGCAGAATTCAAAAGTTTGATTCTACTGGCAACTTTGTCTCTAACATAAACACCGTAGTGGGAGGAGTAAAACTATCTCCAGACGGATTGGAAATTGATTCGTCAGGAAATATTGTAATTGCTGATTCTGGCAACAACAGAATTGTAATTTTAGATAAAGATGGAAAATCAGTAACCAGCTTTGGCAAGACAGGAACTGCAAACTCACAGTTCAAGCTTCCAAAAGATGTCGCATTGGATTCCGATGGTGATTTGTTTGTTGTAGATTCAAACAATCACAGAATTCAGATCTTTGGAACCAAAGATGTAACTGCAACTACCACAACTACGACAACAACCAAGGCAAAGCCGCAAGCAGTTGACCTCAAAAAACCAGTAATCACACCTCCAAAGGATTTGTACATAGAGGCAACAGGAGGTCTGACCAAAGTAACAATAGGCCAAGCAATAGCAACTGACGAATCAGGCATCAAATCTTTGACTAGTAACGCACCAGAGGAGCTACCTCTTGGAATTACCACAGTAATCTGGACTGCCATTGACAATGCAGGAAACATGGCAATTGCCACTCAGACAGTGACAGTTGGTGATTCCACTCCTCCAGTGATTTCAGGACTAGTTGATATCAAACAAGAAGCAACCAGTCCGCAAAACACCGTAAATCTTGGAACTCCAACAGTAAGTGATCTGGTGGGAGTATTATCAATAGAAAATGATGCACCAGAATCATTCCCATTAGGTGAGACAACAGTTACATGGACTGCAATTGATGTTGCCAAAAACGAAAAGACTTACACTCAAACTGTAACCATAGTTGATACTAAACCGCCAAAGGTAAAGGCACCATCTGCAATAACATCCGAGGCAACAAGCATTGATCAAAACGTTGTAGCCCTTGGTGATCCAACCGTATCTGATAATTCAGAAATTTCATCATTAACAAACGATGCACCGCAAACATTTCCATTAGGTGAGACAACAGTTACATGGACTGCAGTGGATTTGTCAGGCAATGTTGGATCTGCAACACAAAAAGTAACAATAATTGATACCACTAAACCAGTAATTGCAAAAATTGCAGATGTCACCTCCGAGGCAACATCTGAAAAGCAAAACGCAATAACATTGATTGCGCCAAACGCAACCGATGTCCAGCCAGTAACAATGTCTAATGACGCTCCAACATTTTTCCCACTTGGACAAACCACAATAACTTGGACTGGTGTGGATGCATCTGGAAACAACTCTACAATTAATCAAGTGATCAACATAGTAGATACAACTGCTCCAACATTGAGTGCACCATCTGGTGTTACCCAAGAGGCTAAAGGCAAGACAGGAAATGTCGTCTCATTGGGCGAGCCTGTGGCAACAGACGCCACCGGCATCTCTTCTATTAGTAATGATGCGCCAGCAGATTATCCGTTTGGAACTACTATAGTTACTTGGACTGCAAATGACAATCATGGAAACTCGGTCACCAAAACACAAAATATTACAATTATTGATACTACAAAGCCAACAATTTCAGCTCCAGCAAATGTCAAATTCGAGGCAACCGCTGAATCTGGAAATATTGTCGAGCTTGGCCAACCAAAAACCGCAGATCTAGTAGAGGTATCATCAGTAACAAACGATGCGCCAGAATCATTCAAGCTTGGTGATACAACAGTAACTTGGACTGCAACTGACACTTCGGGCAACACAAACACTGCAACTCAGACTATATCTGTCGTGGATACAACAGCACCAGTCATTTCTGTTCCAGCTGATTTCACACAAGAGGCAACCTCAAAATCTGAAACTAGCGTAACAATAGGAAAGGCAGATGCAACAGACGCAATCAAGGTTGATTCTATAACTAGCGATGCTCCAAAATCATTTCCACTAGGTGAGACAACAGTAACCTGGACTGCAACTGATTCCTCTGGAAACATTTCCACTGCAACACAAAAGATTACCGTTCAAGACACCACTAAACCAACCATAACTATTCCAGCAGATATTACCGCAGAAGCAACATCTGCATCTGATAATACTTTACAATTGAAATCGCCAACTGCATCTGATACTGTAAGCAGTGTTTCAGTAACAAACGATGCCCCAGAAACATTTGATCTTGGAGAGCATACAGTAACCTGGACTGCAACTGACGAATCAGGCAATACTTCAACTGTAACCCAAAAGATTACCATTGTAGACACCACTAAACCAACCATAACTATTCCAGCTGATGTCACACAAGAGGCAACATCCAAGCTGGAAAATGCTGTAAAACTTGATGCGCCGTCTGTTATTGACAATGTTGAAGTAGAATCAATTACTAGTGATGCGCCGGCACTCTTCCCAGTTGGAGTTACAATGGTAACCTGGACTGCAACAGATTCCTCAGGACTAGTCTCCACTATATCACAAAAGATTACAATTGTAGACACCACTAAACCGGAAATTCACGTCTTTGATGTTACTATGGAAGCAACCAGTGAAGGCAAAAACTCGGTTGACTTTGGAAACATCTTGACCAATGATCTAGTAGAGGTGGTCTCTGTGGCTAATGATTCCCCAGATTATTTCAAGCTGGGAGTAACAACAGTAACTTGGACAGCAAAAGATGCTGCAGGAAATACTGCAACTGCAACTCAGACCATAACAGTACAAGACACCACTAAACCAACTATATCTGCACCAGAGGATGTTATCTTTGAGGCAACCTCGAGTAACAACGATGTAAAGTTGGGCAAGCCAGTTTCATCAGATACCGTAAGTGATGTTGATGTTACCAATGATGCTCCAGAATCATTCCCATTGGGTGAGACAACAGTAACCTGGACTGCAACTGATTCCTCTGGAAACATTTCCACTGCAACACAAAAGATTACCGTTCAAGACACCACTAAACCAACCATAACTGCACCAGCCGACATTACCCAAGAGGCAACATCTGCATATGATAATGATGTTGCATTAGGCGATGCCAAGTCTGATGATGCAGTATCTATCGCATCTGTGGAAAACGATGCACCAGAATCATTCCCGCTAGGTGATACAACAGTAACCTGGACTGCAACTGATTCTTCAGGAAACATTTCCACTGCAACACAAAAGATTACAATTATTGATACCACCAAGCCAATAATCACTGCACCAGCCGACATTACCCAAGAGGCAACATCCAAGCTGGAAAACAAGATAGCACTAGAGACTCCATCATCATCTGACAATGTTGGTGTGGATTCCATTACCAGCGATGCACCAGAATCGTTCCCAGTAGGCACCAGTATAGTAACTTGGACTGCCAAGGACAGCTCCGGCAATACCGAATCTGTATCTCAAAAAATAACACTAGTGGATACTGTACCACCAAAGTTTGCTAAACTAGCTCCAATAACAATAGAGGCAACAAGCAAGGATGACAATTCTGTTTCATTATCAACCCCAACAGTCTATGATATCTTGGATATCACAAAACTAGAC
>JBJTCW010000137.1:0-2502 GCA_046092065.1 Candidatus Nitrosotenuis sp.
GTCTTCCCTGCATTGTAACCAATCCAAGAATAAATCCCTGTTCCTTAAAATATGTAAGTATTTCTTGTGCACCATTAATTATTTCAAAATTATTAATTACGATGGATTCTTCATCGGTCATAATTTGAAATGCTTCTCTTAGTAAAGAATCATTTTTGTTTGCAAGCCTTGAAATTGAAGGCATTAATGGTTTTAACTCCTCTTTTGTTCCGAATAGATCTTGGAGTCTTTGTAAAAGTCTTGGGTAGTTAATTGGAAGACGGATTAGAGTTCCATCAAGATCAAAAATTATTGCCTTCAAAGTATTTGTTCCTTGTAACCATCTTCTTTCCAAAGCCAAACACCACAATCAAGATGTCTAAGAAGATGTAATCCTTCTGAATATATGTCAAACCCAATAGTTTTTGGCTCAATTGCTTGCGTTCCAAGCATGACATACAGATATGGGAGATTTTTTTCAGGTTCCATTTTTAATGTTTTACTGGCAATATATCCCCAAAGTGGTGTTGTTGTATGAAATTTTCCGGCATCAATTTCGGTGATGTGAAAATTATTATTTTCATCACCTTTTAGATCAACTGAATAATTACCATGTGGTTTTGAATCAATAGCCATTACAGAATTTTGACCTAGTTTGTTTACAGCTTCATCAACTATAATTTTTGAGACTGTTGGCGTTCCAGTAATTCCTGAAGGCGAGATGTGTTTGAAAGGATACTCTAATCTTTCTCGTGTAAATGAAGCGATGAACTTTCCTTCATACCAAAAGCTATCCCATGCAAGATTTCGTCCTGGAAGATTTTGTTGTATCATAAAGTCTGAAAAACCTACTTTGTTTTTTTTCACCCAAAGATTAACCCAATAATTTATCTCTTCTGCAGAGTTGCAAAGGAGACTGAGATTTCCACCTGCACCTTTTTTTGCTCTAACCCAGACAGGTTTTATTTTGAAGGAATCAAATGCATCATCTATTTCATTTGAAGATTGAATTGTCCTAGTTTTCGCTACTGGAATATTTTTTTGCGATAAGATTTTTTGTGTTTCGAGCTTATCTCGTATTATCACATTTTGTGATGGTAGAAGTGTTCTAGTTTGAATTTTTTCAATGTTTTGTGTTACCACTTGTGCTTCGGATGAAGGTTGAGGATGCAAAAAATCTATTTTATATTTTGAGATAAGATCAGATACAAGTTCAATGAATTTTGGATCCGAGTGGCGTGGAGATCTTACTCTTACATCAACTTGTGGAAATTGAATATAATATCTATTAAAGTCGGTTCCTACAATATAGAACTCTTCTTTTGTTGCACGTAACGCTCTTACGAAATTAACACCTCCTATTCCTCCAGAGCCTGTGACAAGAATTTTTTTCATCAAAAATTTCTAATTTTAGAAAAAATTAGCTGGTTATAACTTGTATTCTTGAATAGTTTAAGTTTAATAGTAATATTTTTTGAAAAAATGCCATTGCAGTATATTTTCTTGAGTCACGATGTGGATTGGAGAAAACAAGGGCCACCTAAAGAACACGTACTAAATCGAGCAGAAAGGTTTGATGAATCTACAATACGCAATATTGATTCTAAGAATCCCTATTACAATTTCCCACAGTATATGGAAATTGAAGAGCGTTTTGATGCACGTTCTACGTTTTTCTTCAGAACTAAATATGAAAATGGTGATGTCACAGACTATGAAGATGAGATAAGTTCATTAAAAAAAGGTGGATGGGAGATTGGATTACATTGTGATCCTTCCTCAATTTACGATTTAGCAAAAATCAGACAAGAAAAAGAAATTCTTGAAAGCCTTACCAGGACAAAAGTTTTTGGAAATCGTGTTCATTATTTAGGCTTTAACAATGAACTACCAAAAAAACTACAAGAATTAGGTTTTGTTTATGATTCTACTGTGAAAAACTCAAAAGATCAGATAATCAAAGAAGATTTTGGTTTTTTTCAATTGGAAAGGTTATTCGAATTTCCAATTACCTTAATGGATGCTTATATGTTTACATATATGGGATTAAGTGAAGAACAGGTCTTACCTGTCGTACAAAAAGCGTTGAATGAATCACGGCAGATAAATGCGAGTTTCAACATAATGACAATAATTTGGCACGATAATGTATTACAAATGAAAGGTGGACGTATGTACAAAAAGATTTTAGAATTTTTAACACAACAAGACGATGTAAAAATTTGTACTGGGATTAATTTAGTGAATATATTGAAAAACGCCTAAACTGGCATTTACATGTCCATGCCCATGTCGCCCATGCCACCCATTCCTGGCATTCCACCCATACCTCCCATGCCACCCATTCCTGGCATGCCTCCCATTCCACCCATGTCTCCTCCCGGTGGTCCGGCAGATTTGGCGACGGCAATAACATCATCAATTCTAAGTATCATGCATGCAGCTTCTGCTGCAGCAGAAACAATTTGGTTCTTTACTGCTAGTGGCTCGATTATTTCGCTTGACTTCATGTTTCCAACCTTT
>JBJTCW010000138.1:0-2057 GCA_046092065.1 Candidatus Nitrosotenuis sp.
CATTATATCCAAGTGCAAGTATTTTCTTTTTAATTTCATTATTTTGTGATATCTGTTTATTTTTTCGCTCTTCTTCAATTCTATGTTCTCTTTCTAAGTTTTGTTTTAGAAATTGTAATTTGCTCTCTTCTCTTTCTCTATCCCACTCTAATCGTCTCAGTTCTTCTTCTCGTTCTTTTTCTGCCTCTTTTTGTTTAATTTCTTCAAGTGGCTTTAGAAATTTGTTCAATGCATATGGATCATCTTTATGGAAGTATCTTGCACCCCTGCACTTGCAAAACCCATTTCCGCCACCGCGGTAATCTACTAATCCCCCACCAAACTCTCTAATTATAATGACATTATTGCAAACGGGGCAATTTGCCATATCCTATGTAGGTATAGTAATTTAAAAAAATTTCTAAATTATTGCAACACAATTTTTCCCTTAAAGAAATTAACTTGTTAAGTAATCTAGTGAATTTTTCCTCAATTTAATCAAAATAACTATGCAGAACTAGGCAGTTTTTTGAATTATTGCCGAGCTAGTATAAAAAAACGATTATTCAAATAGAAAAAATTTGCAATAATAGTTCTCTTAATCTTGGCTTGCTATGTATAATGCATGACTACAAACGAACCGACAAAACTTGGCGGGCCATACACAAAATCTGAACAAGAAATACGACGAGATAGTGTCTATGAAATGTACTTTGAAAAGGCAATGCCTGCGATCAAAATAGCAGACAAGCTAGGAGTCAATAGAAACACCATAAATTCAGATATCAAATACTGGATGACTGAAATCGGTACAGGATTTGGCAAAAAAAACAAGGAAAACGCCATTTTATTGCAAATACAATACATGCTTGCTCAGTATAGCCGTCTAGTAAAAGAGCTAGATGGTCTTGATTTTGAGCCCAAATACAAGGCAGAAAAACTAATCTTTGAAATTACCTACAAGCTTGCTTGTTTTATTTCAAAGTTATCAGTCGGGGAATCGAATAATTCAGAGATAACTCCAGAGATGATCTCGGGTATAATCAAGCAATTGTGTCATTCTGAGCTAATAGAGTTCCACGATGATGCCAGACTCTCTGATATCAAAAAAGCCCTAATGAGAATAACACTGGATAGTACCATTAGTGGTAATGATTTTCTGAGTGCCATAATGAATAGTGGACTAGATTTGTACAAGCATCATGATAGAATGGACTTAATTCTAGAACGGGATTCATATGATTTGCTCGAATTTGCTCTGGCTAGAAAAGTCATTTCTAATAATGAGAAAGACGAGATCCTCAAAAAAGACCGAAAAACTATGAATAACTAGTTTTTTCCTTTTTTATTTTTTAAAAACTTGATTTACTTGTTAAAAATGAATGGATGTATTTTAGAGGTATTTTTATTCCAGGATGGATTTTGTCTAGGAAAATTATTCTTATTTGATGAAAGATTCTACTAGTAGATTCTTTTTTGATATTAATCTGAAAGACTAATCCAACAAAACAAGGATTGAAACTTCTAAATCTGAAGATAGAACAGTACTATCTTTTTGTCTGAAAGACTAGTCCAATAAAACAAGGATTGAAACTATAGTGCATACGAAAAAACTCTAAAAAACCAACTACGCCCTTAGATTCGTCACGGATTCTAAAGGAAAATTAGCACTGAATTACTTGCACTACTATCCAATTGAGTATTACTCTATTGTCAGTATAGTGAATTTTAGAAAAAACTGATTATTAAAATGTAATAATTATATGATAATTTGAAATATTCAATTAATCATAAAACCTTATATCGAATGTTCCAATTTTTGTATTATGTTCTGTGTAAACTGTGGTTCCCAAATTCCTGATGGTTCAAAATTTTGTTCAGGTTGTGGTACACAAATGGGTGAATCGGTAAGCAATGTCGCTTCTCAAACTATGACCATACCAAAACAAAATCAATCTGAAAAGGAAAATGTATTCTACAAAGGAGAAGGTGAATTGTTAGTCAGAACTACAAAACATCATGGAATGGGTAGAAAAGCAGCCAGCTTCATAGTTGGTGCAGGAATTGGATATGTTATC
>JBJTCW010000139.1:0-2541 GCA_046092065.1 Candidatus Nitrosotenuis sp.
GTTCTTTTTGTGCTCATTTTATCACTTGCTTTGCCTTTTTTGCTAGCTTGTATCCAGCATAGCCAATTGCTATAGACGATACAATTCCAGCAGCTGTTGCAATTTTTTTGTCTTTTTTTGTTTTGTTTGATTTTTTGTAAACATAAGATGCTACTTTTGCTCCGCCAACTGCACCACTTGCCAGGCCAATCAGGATTTCCTGTGCGTCATAGACTAGATGCCCTAGAGGATCGTCATGCGGATTGACTTTGTCCATATGAACCAGATATTTGTCATCATATTCGCGAATGTGCAGATTTCCGTATCGAAATTGCCTGCTAGAACCGTTTTTGTGACCAAGCTCTGTCTCTTGGGCTTGCTCCATCATGAAAGGTCTGACTTGTTTTGGAATCTCTATTTCATCAAAAGTCATGGATCAAAAATACGAATTCTAGATTAATAATCCTAGTGGGTTTCGCTTTCGGCTTTGGCTTTTCTTTGTTTTATTTTCTTGTATGCTACATAGCCTATGATTCCAACTATGGCCAGCGCAATTATTCCTGGAGCAAAGTCTTCCGGTTTTGGCTCTGGTTTTTTGGTTAGATCCTTTAGAGTGACAGTTGCAATTTCTGATACTGTGTGTTCTTGTCTTACATCGTCCTTGTATCGAACTGTAATCTTGATTTTGTGATCTCCGTATTTTGGCTCGCCATCAAATTCTACAGGAATGTTGAACGGTACTGGTGAATCGGTTTCTAGTTCATCTATGAATTGTGTAGTCTTTTTGATGTTAGAGCCTTCTAATGGTTCCAGTGTGACAAATGCGAATAGTGCATTAATGTTTCCCTCGTTTATTATATCGCCGATTATAGTTTGTTTTTCTGCAATGTCTATTACACCAATATCGTAGATTTTTGCATCAATTAGGCCGTTGATGTAAAAGTCGACTGTTCGAGTGTCCTCGGTTTTATCTCCATGAGCGTTATAGTATGTTACCTTTAGTGGAGTGTGTAGTGTTTCTGTTTTTACATTTTCAGGAACATATACAGTAAATGTGAATTTCTTTGCAGATTGAGCATCTATTGTTCCAATGTCCCATTCGTTTTGATCAAAGACTACGTTTTCCAGATTTGTAATCGATGTGGATGTTGCAGAGACGGATGTCTGTGTATTTTGTAGTATAACTTTGACGTTAGCTAAAGGCGCAGTACCGGTGTTTGTTATCTCTACTGTGACAGCATTGTTTTTGAGTGATGTCAAAAATGGCTGATCAGCTTTTAGATTCAGAATGCTCTCACCAGTAACTTTGAAATTAAAATCAAAGAACGAATTTCTTGCACCAGACTCTCTCAATCTAGAATAATCCAGCTTGACAGTTGCTGGGAATTGCTGGATTGAAGTGTTCTTGTCGATATTTACAAAGAATGTCAATGAGAAATGTTTTCCTGCTTCTGCCTCAGAATCGCTGTCTGCATAGATCAGGGCTCCCTTGCCGTCTGCTGAGCCAAATCCCATTGGCATTAGTAGTTGTCCTTTGATTCCCGTGATGTCTTGTGAGCCTACATTTGCAAATACCACAGTAAATGGAACGTTCTTGTCGCCAGGGGTGACCTCTACTTTGTTATCTATAGTGCCAAAATACGCATCCAAGAACTTGACATCGCCGAAATTGCGCTCAAATGGCGAATCTCCGTTGCCTAGCTGGGCATATGCGCCAGTAATTGGTGCAAGCAATACTAGTGTCAATAACGCAAATGCTAGTTTCATGTTGTCAGCTCCATTTTTGATGGCACGTCTTCTCCCTCAAATGCACGACCATCTTTGATAGTAATTATTCTATCAACTTCGCCAAACTGGTGTCTGTCGTGTGTTACTATGACAAAAGTCTGGTTTAGCTTTTTTGCCATTGATTTCATTAGCTGTACTATAGTTTCTGCAGTGACAGAGTCCAGGTTTCCTGTTGGCTCATCAGCCAGTACAATAGTTGGGTGATTCACCAGACCTCTTGCGATTGCCGCTCTTTGGGCCTGTCCGCCGGAAACCTTGTTTGCTCTTTTGTACATTTGGCTTTCCAGTCCTACTGCACGCAATAATGCAATTGCCTCTTTTTGTGCATCTCCAGTTGTCCCCTGGATACTTCGTGGCAACATAACATTTTCTAGTATTGATAGATCTGCCATTAGATTTGAAAACTGGAAAATAAATCCAAGCTTGGAATTTCTAAATTCCGAGATTTTTCCATCAGATAGTTTGGTGGTGTTTGTTCCATCAATTATCACCTGTCCGTTTGTTGGCCTGTCCAATAATCCAATCATGTTAAGCAATGTAGATTTGCCAGAGCCGGAGCTGCCAACGATAAGCAAGAATTCTCCGCGTTTTACAGAAAATGAAACATTGTTGAGTGCTTGCACCTTTGTGTCTCCTTGGCCGAAAATCTTGTTGACGTCTTTTAGCTCCAGTACAATATCAGACATATCTCATTGCCTCCACTGGTTGTAGTTTGGTTGCCTTGTATGACGGGTAAATTGACGCAATCACTGCCAAAGTAAATGCCAATAGTGC
>JBJTCW010000140.1:0-3248 GCA_046092065.1 Candidatus Nitrosotenuis sp.
GGTGTGTCTATTACGAACGGGAGAGGCCTACCAGATGTTTTTGCCAGTCCCCAAACTACGGCAGTTGCAAACATTTGCAATTCTCCCTTAGATAGCATGTCTTTGGTAATCTCATCGTCGTTTTCTTTGTAGAGTTTTACCTCAAATGTTTCCTTGCTAATTACAACCTTGTTGATAAAGTCGTTCTTGTGAAATAGCATTTTGAGTCCATCCAGTACATAGTATTCTAATAATTCCAGTTTTTTTGCTCTAAGTAGATTCGAATATTCATCCAAAACAAGATGAATTTTCGGACCCAACTCCAAACCATCAAGAACGCGCTTGTCAGAAAATTTCTTATCAAAGTTTGTTCGAATTGATTTATTTTTCTTATTTAGATAGTGTCTTTCTATGTTTTCTTGAATTTTGAGCTCGGCGAGTTTTTCTTCGAGCATGCCCAACTCTTTGTTGTACTGATTAATTTCAGACAACAAAGGTCCAATTTCATTATCTTTAGGAATATTTTCTAGTGCAGTCTTTACTGTGTTCAGAGTATCTACAGTCTTGTTGTATGATTGAGCCAGAGATTGAATCTTTTCCAGCCCTATTTTGCCAATCTTTTCAATTAGAATGCTCATTCTTTCCATGTCTTTGAGTGAGAAACTAAGAGTTGTAGGTTGGTTTAGTTTCAAAGATGTAATTTTTTTATCAAAGATTGATTCTAGTTCTTTTTTGAGGTTATGTCTAGTTGATTTATCGAATTGTGATAGGAAATTAGACGAATTGATTTGCTTGATTATGTCTTCAAAGTTCTTTTCTAGAATTTTTTTCTCATAAATTGTCTGAACCTTATTTTGATCAGATTGAATTTCTTGTTTGAGTTCTTCTAGTTGTTTAGGAATTAATGTAAACGGTAATTCATCTGCACAGAGCTCACGTATTTGATTTTCAATTTTTTCAAGTCCTGCCTGATGGAAGAATTTAGACGATAATAGCTCTTCATGTTTTTCATAGAAATTACCTCCTAATTTTGAGAATAATTCTTCTTTTACCTGAATTTTTTTCTGTATATTGGAAATCTCGCTTTTTATGTAGACCTGCTTCTCAAAATTAGAGTCGATTCTACTTTGAATTTCGTCCTTTTCTCTCTGAGCTGTTTTGATATTGCATTCTATTTCTGATGGATGGACTTCATCGTTGATCCGATCAAGTGCAAATCCAAGATCAGAATTTAATTGATTCACAATATCTAGGCCTAACAAGGTATCAAATGATGATCTAATGTATTGATCCTCACTACCCTCTTCTGCAATTCGCTGGATTTTCTCACCATCAAAAAAGAATAGTTTGGCAATTCCCTTTGGAATTAATTGGTTAATGAACAACTGCCATTCTGATTTTTCAAGCGAGTCTAGATTTTCAAATTCAGTGTCGAGTTTAGGTTTTTTCTTAATTATCAACTCTTCATTTATTTCCCCATCGGAATTATACCAGATTCTCTCCACATGATAAGTTGTAATTTGTCCATGGTGTGAATAATCAAATTCCACAGTAATTGATGCCAGGTCGGCAGACTTTTTCTTTCCAAGATCACGATGAAAGGCTCGAGACATTCTATCATGATATTGCTTTTTAGAGATTTTTTGATCAAACGAGTCTTGGCCATACAGACATAGCATTATCGAGTCAAAGAGTGTGGTTTTTCCAGCTCCGTTTCGCCCACCACAAAGAATTATTGGTTTTTCTGGAGAAGTACGAAGATCAAACTCGTTTGTTCCTCGATAAACACCAAATTCAGTTAGAATAATTTTTGATAGTAGCAATTAGTATTCTCACTGTTCCTTTGGAATGAATTTGACACTTTCTCTGGCTGACTTTTGTTCTTTTAGCTCACCTACAATTTCATCAATGTTTTCACGCCATTCTTCAGACAGTATTTTTTTGATTTTACCAAAGATTTTTGAGTGGCGTGTTGTTCCTTGGGTTTCAAATTCTGCATTTAATAGCTTGCTGACAAGCTTGACTGGGACATTGTTTTTAGTGCAGCACTGGACTAGTAATTCTTCTTCGGTTTTTCCAAACCCACCAAGGTCATCTTTGAGGGATTCAAGTTTTTTTCCCGTGACTTTCTCATAAATTTGGTATGCCGAGTTTTGCCAGTCACCTTGTTCCATTCTCCAAATTCTCTGAATTTCATGAATCTCTTCTATTCGGATCAATTCCATGTTAGGATCCGGTCCCTCCTTTTGGACTCGCATTTGTCCTCGCAGTAGTTTTTCAAGGTATTCTTTGCGAAATGCCATAGTGTAAGGACCAGGAGTATATGATACAACATCAGAATTTCCATACTGCCTTAGTTCCACTCGTCCGCTTCTTCTCTTAATTTCTCGCACGGTTTTCCACATTTCAGGATCTTGAGTCTTTTTTAGTTCCTCTCTTAATTCCGCTAGTGGCTCCATCCATTCTAGTCTATTTTCAATTAAATTCGATAATGCCTTGTTATTATCAACAACAGTACAAGTCCAGCACCCAAATCTCCCAGTTCCGCATGATTCAGTTGAGCTATCAATGACAAGTGGGCATTCCTTTGCGTTTGCATCCTGATACAAAGATAATAGATCTCTATTTTCTTCTCCCCACGGATTTTTGTTTTGCAATAAGTAATTCCATACATCATCAGATGTAAAATCTTCAAGTGGAGTATAGACATATGTCTGAGGATGTTCAGAGTGTCTTGATAGAACACTGTTATCGATTTTTAATGCTTCCATGTTTTGTTTTCTTACAATACTTTCACTTTTTCTTGTGCCAAGCAGAACTATGGCTTCTCCATACTGGGAAACTTTTTCCTTGATAAATCTATCAGCATTTTGAATTTTTAGCATATCGGTACACCATCGAAACATCGTAGTTGGCGCAGGATATCCTAGGCCCAGTAGTCTTACCCAAAAAGTATCAGATAGTTTTGGCTCTAACAAATTAGTAGAAATTGGAAGATTTGCCTTTTTAGCCGAGTCCCCCATTTTTTTGAGAGATGTTATAATTCTTTCTATTATACGTGGAGTTTCCACCAAAGTATCTGAGGATATGATGTAGATTTTTTTGTGGAGTTTTTCCGCAGGTAATTTAGATAATGCGTGCCAGACTATCTGAACCATGCATGTCGAGTCTTTGCCACCACTGAATCCTAAAATCCATGGTCGATTATCACTTTGGTAAACTAGGCAAATTTCATCATAAATTTTTGCTAATGGTTTTTTGTCAAAAAC
>JBJTCW010000141.1:0-12600 GCA_046092065.1 Candidatus Nitrosotenuis sp.
TTTCTATCTAAAGGAAATGCAAGAATCATCCAATGAAGGTGGATTCAGAAGCGCCAGCATAATTTGCGCAGACTTTGCAGTTCAATCAGATACAGTAAAATTTTCATTGCAACGCGGATCGTTTGCCACAATGGTTTTGCGAGAGATAATCAAGCCTGCATGTCCGCTTGAGGCTGGCTTTTAAAGAATTTAGCTCGTACGTGAACGGATTTTAATAATCATTTAATACTCAATATTTGAGGCAAAAGCAATTATGAAATATCAAGAGATCCCAAGCGGAAGCGCCCAAGTCTCAATTATCATTCCTACGTATAACGAATCTCAAAACATACTCAAAATTCTAAAATCCATTCAGGACTATCTTCCAAAAAATACAAAGGCACAGACAATAGTAGTAGACGACAATTCTCCTGATGGCACCGGCAAGCTAGTAGAAGAATACATGCAAACTGTAAGAAAAATTACAAACAACACCATAGAGATAATTCACAGAAAGACAAAAGACGGACTATCCTCTGCAATACTCAAGGGAATCCAGCTTGCAACCGGCAACACAATAGTGGTAATGGATAGTGATTTGTCTCATCCTGCAAGCCTTTTGCCAAAAATGATTGATGCACTTAAACATCCAAAATGCGACATTGTTGTTGCATCAAGATATGTCAATGGCGGCGACATTATCGGCTGGACAAGAAAAAGAAAGTTTCTCTCAAAATTAGCTACTGTGATTGCCAAGAAAGGCCTTGGGGTGCGAGTCAAAGACCCAATGTCTGGATTTTTCGCATTCAAAAAGCCCGTCATCCAAGGCTTGAGCTTTGATGCCATAGGCTACAAAATGCTGCTCGAAATTCTAGTCAAGGCAAAAAACGCCAACGTGATGGAAATTCCTTATACTTTTACAAACAGAGAATTTGGCACAAGCAAGCTTGACTCTAAGATAGTATTTGGTTATCTCAAGGCAGTCTGGAAACTATATCGTTATGGCAAGCAGGCTGCAAAGGAGGAAAAGCGCAAATCCGTCAACTTTTTGTCAAAAGCAGGCAGATTCTATTCGATTGGCGCAGTAGGTCTTGCGATAAACTATGCAGTATCTTCATTGTTTACCGATGTTGTGTCAAATCTGTGGTATCTACACGCTACCATAATTGGTATAGCAGTATCCATGTCAAGCAACTTTGTTTTGAACAAAATCTGGACATTTGAGGACCGCAGCTTTGAGCCAAAACACGCCGGAATCCAGTATGCCAAATTCATGGGTCTGAGCTCTTTGGGAGCATTGGCACAACTTGGAATGGTGTATGTACTAGTTGACCACTACAAGGTAGACTATCCAATAGCATTGGTATTGGCAGTAGCAGCAAGCGCACTATCCAACTTTTTGCTAAACAAAAAGCTGACATTCAAAGAAAAAGTCTGGTCTTAAGATCCTATATTTTCAGAAAGCTAAAATACCTAGCCAAATTACGGCAAGTCGATGATGCATCCAATCTTCATCATAGCTATAGTATTTTTAGTAATAGGCAGTGCCTTTGCGGGTTTTGTGGTATATCACAAAGAAACCGTCGTCAGACCACTGGAAATAGCTGAACACGATGACGTGTCAAAAATGTCCTGCGACGACCTCAAAATAAAACACGAAAAGGGACAATACTGGTCATTTACAAACTGGAAGGCGGCAAACACAAAACTATGTTCATGCCCTGGTGTTGAATGCACAACAGGTGGACACTAGAACAAACAAATGTTTGGATTAAACAAGGCACCTGATTTTCCTCAAAACTTTGACTGGCTAAACACCAACTCTACATTATCATTATCAAAGCTAAAGGGGCATGTGGTGGTTTTGGATTTTTGGACATATTGCTGCATAAACTGCATGCATACATTGCCGACACTTGCACGACTTGAAAAGGCATACTCTGGCAAGCCCGTGGTCTTTGTGGGGGTTCACTCTGGCAAGTTTTTCTCAGAACAAGAGACAAAAAACGTCCAGTCTGCTGTTCTGCGATACGAAATAGAGCATCCTGTTGTAGTGGACAGACAAATGCAGATCTGGCAGGGCTTTGGGGTGCAGGCATGGCCAACTATAATAATTTTGGATCCAAACGGAAATGTCGTTTATCACCAGTCTGGCGAAGGACAATACGAAGTCATTGCTGATACAATTGATGTTTTATTGGAAAAATACGGACAAAAAGAAGCACTAGCAAAAGAACCTTTGATAATCCATTCTGCATCGCCGCCAAAAAAGCAGACTCTATCGTTTCCAGGCAAGATATCAATATCAAAATCAGGCAAAATAGCAATAAGTGATTCAAACCATAACAGAATTTTGGTAACTGATATTTCTGGAAATATTTTGCATATTGTTGGAAGTGGTAAAGCGGGTTTTATTGATGGAGACTATGCCAATTCGCAATTTTTCAGACCGCAGGGTGTTGCATGGAATGGTGATATACTAATTGTTGCAGACACTGAAAATCATGCCTTGCGACAAATAGATTTTGAACAAAACAAAGTAACCACGCTTGCCGGAACTGGAAAGCAGGGACCATGGCGCTCGCCTGGCGGTAAAGGAATTACCACATCCATCAGCTCACCATGGGATGTTGCATGCAAGGACAAAATCATTTACATTGCAATGGCCGGCAATCACCAAATCTGGACATATGATTTAGAATCACAAATGATTCTGCCGTTTGCCGGAAGCGGACAGGAAAACATTATCGATGGACCTGTAAAATCTGCACAACTTGCACAACCCAGTGGATTATACCTGTATGAGAATAATCTGTATTTTGCAGACAGCGAAGTATCTGCAATCAGAAAAATTGATCTTACACAAGGAATAGTCCAGTCAATTGTAGGACATGGATTATTCGAGTTTGGACATGAGGATGGCTCAATAGACAATGCATCGTTGCAACATCCTCTTGGTTTGTGTGCTAATGCAGATACGATATTTGTAGCAGACACGTACAATTCCGCAATTAGGGTAATTGATCTAAAGGCAAACCAAGTTTACACCCTAATTGGCAAGTCAGAAAAAGAAACAGTCTGTCTTCCAGAAAACCCACAATGCGATATTTTGGCATTGTATGAGCCAAGCGATGTGGAACTGTATGATGGCAAACTGTACATTGCAGACACAAACAATCACCTGATTAGGGTCTTTGACATCAAGACAAATGCGTTATCTGTACTAGAGATAAAGTGACTAGAGTCTTCTAAAATGTGCAAAAATTCCAAATCCGCACAATGCAATACCTAAACCCACAATTCCAAAACCGTAGTCTATCCAGTCTTTGTTATAATACATGAACGATGATTCTGGACCAATTGTTCCTCTTCCCTGAAACTGAAAGATTGCTCCAAAAATGATTATGATTATTCCTGATATGATGATTGCTTTTGCTGTCTTCATTGTATGAAATACAACAAGGCCTAGTAAAACAATTTCTGAAATCTGGAACTACTTTTAATAATATTTGATAGGTGATAAAGCCATGAAATCGGCAATAATGTTCTCTATTGTCCTAGTCGCTGGACTGGTTTTGCTTTCTGCAAACATTCAGCAAGCTGATGCAGTCAAATCATTGGGGACAAAAAACCAACCCTTTGGCAAGCACTCACAAATTCAGGTGTGTGGAACGTACTTTTGCACATCAGACCCGTCCCTTGGCGGCAAAGTAAATCCTGAAAAAAACAAACCAACACAGGATGATCTCAATGCGGCCTTTAATCGAATGGACAAAGTGCACAAGCAACACCAGCAAAAAATGCTAGAGCAATGGAGACTGATGGATAACACACAAAGAATCCAATTCCTTCACGTCATGGACCAAATGCTAACGGAAATGGAATCCCTGGACATGAGCGAGCACATCAAAGAAATGATGAGCGATTCTGGCTCTATGTATCATGGAATGCATGGGGACAAGATGCATGACTCTATGAAATACCATGAAGATGACTCTGAGGAATATGATTCTGAAGAATCAGACGACTGATTCTTTTTTTCCTTATTTTTAATGCACCAAAGTTGATAATTTAACCAAATCATTTTCCGTCGTTTTCTTTAATGATGTTTTTTGGAGGCTCAACAATGTACAATTGGAGCGCAGATGCGTACGGTGAGCGACGCTTCTCGTTTGTCAATCTGATAATATTTGCATCTGCAGCCTCGTCTGCAATACTGTTGTTTCTAGTGTTTGCTCCGCAGATTAGAGAACTGACAACGCAGATACCATACCTAATAGAAATGATGTACTTTCCCACAATACTTGTCGGATTTTTGTTTGGATTAAAAATAACCGAACGGGCAATAAACCCTGCAGAGACTCGCAGCCCAATAAAACGCGGAATAATCAAGATCTTGCTGTTTTTCTTTATCATTGGAGGCTTGTTCAGCTCTGTGAGCTTTGCATTGCACGGCGGAATTCACCTTCCGGAAAGATCGCTTTTGGACATGGGGCTGGCAGAATGGGTAAATGACTTTAGCTCGAATAATTCCGGTCTGACATTTCTAATTGTCACTAGCATATCACTAATGGCAGTTGCCACAAAGAGAATAATTGGACTCCAGGGAATAGTAAACAGCATTTCTGCATTCTTTGGCACATTCATCTTCTTTTCAATGGTCTCACTCAGCCTGTCCCATACACAGCCTTCGGCATCACAGGTATACTTGTACACGTTTTACCATGCCGGAATAATTGGCGGGGCTCTATACAAAATGAATAAACTCACATCAAATCTGAACATGTGGGAAGATTTCTCTAACGGCTATCGATAAAACTAGGGGTTATTTTGCATGTGCATGTCTTCAGCAAGACCGACTGTTAGCTTTTTACCTTCTGTGGTTTTTGCTTCTTCTTGCTTTAGTTTCATGTCTTCTAGGAATTGCTTGTACTCGTATTGTTTTTCCTTACTAACTCTATCAGAATACAATACATCGTCTCCTACTGCAAGATACAGCAGAGCAATCACGACAAGCGATGCTGAAACTAGTATCATGGAAAAGCCTACCTTTCTGTAGTTGTGGGGATTCTTCTCTGTACTTTCCATGTTTCTATCTGATTTTTGCGTGGATATATCCCTTTAAATTGTTTTTTTGCCCGGCACGATCTGCATAAAGGAAAAAAGACAATGCTCTTTGAGCATATGCATGACGATTCAGATTCTCAGCTATGAATTTTTGGGGCCAATCAAGCTATCAGAATGGGGCCCTCCAATGGAAGAAGTGCTATACCTGATAATGTCAAAAAACAAGGAAACATTTCAGATAATCTATGCAGGCGAATCCAGCAAGACTGATGATGCTGGGTTTTTCACAAAAAACGCCAAATTCAAGTGCTGGATTTCCGAAGCGGGCATTGAGCAAAATTTGCATCTGTGCATTTATCCAATGTGGGACTCTACACCGGAACAACGCGCCAGAATTCTGCACAAAATAATCCAAAAGTATGCTCCAATGTGTAATGCAGACAATACAAATACTGACTTGCAATAATGTGATATGATGAACTGTCCTTGCTGCGGGGGAATAATGGAAAAAGCCCAGGACCTTGAAACAAGCATACTGATGAAATGCAAGGAATGTGGTTTATCTGATACCGTTCTAAAGTGAGTTGGTCTTGTTTTTTACTTCAAAGATTTGCAGCGTAAGCAAGTCAAGTGCCTTTTTTAGATGATCAAATTCTGATATTGTGTGCATTTGGCCCTCGACTAGTCTTCGCAAAACCTTGACTGTTCCCTTTTGGAATTCATCATGAGCTATTATTTCCAACGCGTTGAGCTTGGACAGCATTATGTCCAGTTCTTTTTTCATTTCATCAGAAGATTGGTGATTGCCCATTTGTGTGTGATCTTTGTTATGCCAATATGAATCACATGAGGTCTTCGTCTAGTCGCTCAATAGATTCTAGAAACTGTGGGCAGGCACAGCCGGGAATTGCACATTTTCCAAGCTTCAAAAAAGAACTATTCTTGGATTCTTCATGGATTTGCCTTACATGATGACATCGCTTGCAGTTCACAAAACAATTTCAGGTTTTGCTCAATTTAAGGTGTAAGAACTGCACGAGCTTCGATTCTGGAAAACTTGAGATCCTCTAGGACCTGGTTTGCCTGCTCTAATGGGAATGACTTGTAGATTATCTTCATGTCGTTTTGCTCTGCCAGCCTTACTACTTCTGACATGTCTGCACGAGAGCCAATTACCGTTCCACGCAATGTCTTTTCTGTAAAAACATCAAAGTCTGGAATGTTTGCCAGTACTCCAAGTACTATTGTTCCCCCCTTTCTTACCGACTTGATTGCCAAATCTACTACTTTTTCAGACGGTGCAAAGACAATTGCGGAATCCAAAAACCCTTCTTCTTTTTTGAGATTTGAGAGGAATTCTTGCTGTTCTGTGAACTGGATTACATTGTCCGCACCTACTTTTTTTGCAACATCTAGGTGGGTCTTGTTTCTTGCAACGCCTATAACTCTCATGCCTGCGAGCTTGGCAAACTCTACCGTCAGGTGGCCAACTCCGCCAACTCCAAAAATCCCAACAGACTTGTCCTTTACAGGCTCTGATGCCTTGACTGCTTTGTATGCAGTGATTCCTGCACAAAACAACGGCGCGGCATATTCTGATTTCATGGAATCTGGAACTAGAGTTGCAAAGTCTTCTGTTACTGTGATGTATTCTGCATATCCGCCAAGGAGCGACTCACCAGTTATTTCTGCTTGATCACACAGGTGCTCGCTTCCAAGCTTACAATATTCACAGTGCATGCACGAGCCATGCAGTGGAGATATGCCGATTCTTTGGCCGACCTTTAGTTTTTTGACGTTTGGTCCTGTTTCTATTATAGTACCGACAATTTCATGTCCTGGAATGGTAGGCAATGTTGGAGGAATTCCATATTTTTGCCAGTCTCCCTCTAGTCCGTGTAATTGCGAGCGGCAAACACCGCACGCCTCTATTTTGATTAGAATTTCATTGTTCTTTTTGATTTTATGAGTTTCAATTTCCTTTAGGTGTAATGGTTTTGCCTCTATTGGCCCAAGTTTTTCTAAAACCATTGCTCGCATGTACTTGGTTGAAAATGCATGTTATTTCTAGTTTAGACAAAAAATTAAACGCCGGCAGTTTTACTGTGGTATAATGTCGGATGTTTCTCCTACTGATAGAAGAAGAGTAGAACTGTTAGAAATTGTCTCAAAAAGAGGCCTCAAGGAGCTAAGTCTTGAAGATCTAAAGGAGCTACTGGGTTTAGTGGAAAAAAAGGACTATACTCACAACAAAAAGGCACAAAAATCAAAAACAAAACTTGTAGCAAAAATCCATGCCAGAATATACGACTTGGAAGAAAAGTCGATGTTTAGATAAAAAATACAAATACTAATTCAAAACAGAAAATTTCATTGGCGCAAAACAAGCTGATCAATGAGACCAGCCCGTATCTTTTACAGCACGCCCACAATCCCGTGGATTGGCATCCTTGGGGCAAAGAAGCACTGGACAAGGCAGTATCAGAAAACAAGCCAATCTTTTTGTCAGTTGGATATAGCTCATGTCATTGGTGCCATGTAATGGAGCACGAATCGTTTGAAAACGACGAGATTGCCAAAATAATGAACGAGAGCTTTGTTTCTATTAAAGTAGATAGAGAGGAGCGCCCGGATTTGGATGACATTTATCAAAAGGTTTGCCAGATGGCCACAGGCCAGGGAGGCTGGCCATTGAGTGTGTTTTTGACGCCTGACCAAAAACCATTCTATGTTGGAACGTACTTTCCTATTCTTGATAATTATGGCAGGCCTGGCTTTGGAAGCATTCTGATGCAGCTTGCACAAGCATGGAAGGAAAAACCAAGCGATATCAAAAAGGCATCAGAGAATTTTATGAAAAATCTGGTCGGTGCAGAAAAGATAACGACTCCTGCCAAACTTGAAAGAGCAATCTTGGATGAGGCAGCGATGAATCTTTTTCAAATAGCTGACAACACTTATGGTGGATTTGGCCAGGCTCCAAAATTCCCAAATGCTGCAAACCTTTCGTTTTTGCTGCGCTATGGAAAAATTTCCAAGATTTCAAAATTCACGGAGTTTGTTCTAAAAACTCTAAACAAAATGGGCAAAGGTGGAATCTTTGATCAAATCGGAGGAGGCTTTCATAGATATTCGACAGATGCTAGATGGCTTGTCCCTCACTTTGAAAAAATGCTATACGATAATGCGTTACTGCCTTTGGTATATGCCGAAGCATATCAGATAACCAAGGATTCGTTTTATCTTGATATCATAAACAAAACCCTGGGCTTTGTCCAAAGGGAAATGACTTCGCCAGAAGGCGGATTCTATTCAGCATTGGATGCAGATTCTGAAGGAGAAGAAGGCAAGTTTTACGTTTGGAGCAAAAAAGAGGTAAGCCAAGTTCTTGGCAAGGACACAGATGTTTTCTGCCTGTATTATGATATTACAGACGGCGGAAACTTTGAAGGTCACACAATTCTGAATAATTCGATTGCATCTACTGCAGTTGCATTTCATTCTGGAATGAGTGAGGATAATGTAAGGGCCTTACTTGCAGAATCGTCAAAAAAACTACTAGAGACACGAGCAAGCCGAATTCGACCAGGACTGGATGACAAAATCATAACATCTTGGAATGCCTTGATGGTTTCTGCCTTTGCCGTAGGATACAGAATCACTGACAATCCAAAATATCTAGAGGCTGCAGAAAACTGTGTCTCTTTTATTGAGAAAAACCTCTTAGATGGGGATTTGCTTCTCAGGACTTACAAAAATGGCAAGGCAAAACTGCAGGCATATCTTGAGGACTATGCATATTTGATAAATGCTCTAGTTGACCTCTTTGAGGTAAAACCAGATGCGAAATATCTGGAATTGGCACAAAGACTGGCAAATTATTTGGTGGAGCATTTCTGGGATGGAGAAAATTCCAGCTTTTACTTTACTGCCGATAATCACGAATCACTCATCATACGACCAAAGAACAACTATGATCTTTCGATGCCGTCTGGAAATTCTGTTGCAGCTCACGCATTGCTGAAATTATTCCATCTAACACAGCAAAAAAAGTTCCAGGAAATATCAACAAAAACAATGGAGGCATTTGCAGTAATGGCCGCAGAAAACCCATTTGGATTTGGATACTTGCTGAACACGATCTATTTGTATCTGCAAAATCCAACTGAAATCACGTTGCTAAACCCGCAAAACAAAGAACTATGCCAAAATCTTACAAAACAATTTCTCCCAGAATCTATCTTAGTAACAATACAAACTTCTGCACAGCTAGAGCAATTATCAAAATATTCCTTCTTTGCGGGCAAAAACTTTGAAGACACTACCACAGTATTTGTGTGCAAAAACTTTAGCTGCTCTTTGCCGCTAAAGACTATTCCAGAAGTGGAAAAGCTACTTTTTTAGAGTAATTTCTAGGACTTCGCCCACTTGGGGTCTACCAAGTCTTTCGTACCGGACCTTTGGCATCGTGATTGCTATTGTTGTTTGGTCGTATGTCTTGATTTTCACTGTTGGCTGTGCACCCAAGATTGCCTCTAGCAATGGCTGGACCTGTTCTCTTAATTCTGGGTCGAGCTTTTTTGCAACGGAATCCAAAATCATTTGTTTTTGTGATATTGGTTCAGTCTGGACATCTTCTGCAAGCGACATTTGAATGACATTGCCACTATCTACTATTTGCTGGATGATGTATTTTGTTATGTCTACCAACGAATTTGATTCTGATATGATTGGATTTAATCCATTCTGACTATTCTATTGCCTTTTTTATGAGGGGGGCCTTTTCTTTTATTATTCTGTTGAACTCTTGCATGTCTGCAAGCTCGACGCTTCTTTTTTCGTTCTCATATGCTCTCAAAAACGCTGAATACACACAGCCTGCAATAATACCAAATGTTGCATCCTCTATGGATGTGATCTCTGGGGAATAATTCTGCACAATCTGTTTGAACGACTGGGCTTCACTAATGTAATAGTCGATTTGACTATTGAGATAATCGGTGATGTATTTTGTTAGCGTCATTGTGTGTTTTTTGGTTTGATGATTTATTAAGATTGGTGGCAGATTCAGCATAACATGTGGAAGTTAGACTTAGATTCAGATTTTTTTAGAATCTATGATAAAGATCACAAAGTAGCGGGATATTTCTGGCCAGATTATGGGCAGGTTGTCCCAGAAAACAAGTATGATGAAATTATAGAAAAAATGCACAAAAATCGTGATGCCATACCTGGCGGCTTTGTCACAATACCGATGGTAAAGTTTGGCATCTTTGATAGAAATGAGGAAATGGATGTTTTGTTTTTGTCCAGCAAGTTGGACGATGTGAATGCCCGACTGGATGTGTGGAAAGAATTTTTGCTTGAACACCAAATGCAGCACTCGATTCAAATGTCACATACAGACAATGACATGCTCAGCCTGACATTTCCAATAAAATTCAAACAAAACACTTCACTTGACAAGGACAAGCTGCTAAGTGTAATTGGACCGACACTGGACTTGCTGTCACAAAAAGGACTGCTTTAGCTACCTGCGTTGTTTTTTGCCTTGTTGTATGATGCAAGGCCTGCCATTTCATCCTCAAATGATTCCTGAATGAGCTCGTCTGAGCGCACCCTATCTGATGTATTATTGGTTGTAATCCATTCTACAAAGTATTTGTCACTTTCAATCTGTTTTTGTGTGGATGACTTGAATAGCTCCACTGACTTTACAAATGACTCTGGTGGTCTCAGGGAATTGTATTTTGCCAAAATCTCGTTCAGTTTTGCAGTATGCTCTTTGGCAAAATCCGAAAACTCTTGCAGAGTTATGGATTTTTCATCAAGCATCTCTTTTTTGGAATAAAACAGTGTCTGCTCCTGTTTTATTTCATCCTGTATTATCTGGAGATTATCTCCAAAAGTTTTTCCTCTGATTCTTCCTTGGTCAGCGGAATACACGTAAAATATTGCCATGGCAATGATTCCAATTCCTACTGCAACTGCAAGATAGGTGGCCTTTACCTTCAAATCATTTGGTGCTAGGCGCTACGGCCGATATTAACTAGCCGAATCACTAGTCAAACAAAACGTACCCAAGTATTATTAATCATACAAAAGAAAAAACAACACAATGCGGTTTGCACTCTTAGCTGCACTTGCAATTTTATTCGTTGTAATTCAAATTCCAGCATATGCTGATTCTGCATTGAATGGAAGCGGATTTGGAATCATATCTGATGCTGTCAAATCTATATCAATACAAGCATCTCTAGTTCAAGATTCTGGAAAATCACAACTGCAAAACGGCTCTGTTACAATTGATGCGGATAATTTTCAGCTAGTAACTGCAAATCTATCTCTATCAAACAACAAAAAGACACTACAATTCAATGCAAGTGCAGATGGCTTTACACTGGATGCATCTGGCAAGCTTGTGACGTCAGCCGGATCTGATTCTATTTACTATGTCGCTGGTAAAACATCTAGTGGTCAGTTTTCTGCTTTTATCAAACTACAGCAAATACCTCCAAAAGAATCTAAACCCACAAAGGAATTGCTATTACTCACAAAACAAAGTGAACGAGTTCAATGGAAAGACTTGTACAAATTTACAATTCGTGCATTTGACAAGCAGTCAAATCTACAATCTGATTACTATGCCAACACTGGATATGTAGATGGTGCCCAAATTTCTGTGACTGTGAAGGATACTGTTGGAAATGTTGTAAAAACAACAACCGGAACAACAAAACAGTTTGGCTATTACGAAGATTCCATTTTAATTCCTGATAATTCCAGGACTGGCGTATACACTGCAACAATAACTGCATCTGCAAAGGGCTACATGGAAACCAGCAAAAATCTTTCATTCACCGTTATCCCACTCCGCTAGAGTCTGGAGCCAAAGTGGAATAATTCTGAACAATCTTAATATATCAAAACTCGAGCTTGGTGATCAGTCATGAATACCAAATTACTAGCAAGTATTGCAGTATTTGCACTTGTTACATCTTTGGTCGCTTCATCAGTATCCTCTGTGTATGCAATGGAGGACAAAATGATGGACAAAAAAGGCAAAATTGACATGAAAATGGATGCCAAAAAGATGAAGATGGACAAAAAGATGGATGACAAGAAAGCAAAGATGGACAAAAAGATGGATGACAAGAAAGCAAAGAAAGATACAGCACCGGCAGGAGCAGCAACAAACGATGCTACTGTTGAGATACCAAAAGGCGTAGCAACAAAGAATCCTTGCACTCCTAATTGCTATTCTCCAAGTACTGTAGCTGTAAAGGCTGGCGGCAAAGTCACATGGAAAAACTTGGACAATGCAGCACACTCAGCAACATCAACAGACGGTACGGCATTTGATACAAGTATAATCAATGCAGGCGCATCAGCATCAGCAACACTCAGTACTGCAGGATCTTATCCATACTATTGCTTATTACATCCTTGGATGCAAGGCACAGTAACCGTACAATAATCAGAAACAATTTCTGATTTTTTTCTTATTTTATTATCTACTATACAATCATGAACAAAACTAATTAAGTTATGATT
>JBJTCW010000142.1:0-6538 GCA_046092065.1 Candidatus Nitrosotenuis sp.
GTAATGTATGGTTAAATCATACAATGCAAAGTTTGTCAGATTTGTTGCGTGTAAAGTGCCAAACACCAAAGCAGCCAGCAAGAACCCATAAGCAATCCTCGTATGTAGAATAATCAAGTGGTATCGCTTTTTCTTTTCCCCAGTGATCAGCTTGAGGATCTCAGTATTGTCAAAACCACCATAGATATACAGAGACAATACAAAACTAGCCACCATCGCCATCATTGACAGGTTGAATGCAATGTCCACCGATGACGACTGCATTACAGCAGATGTTATTCCCAATATTCCAGAAATGATTGCCAGAGTGATTGCTATTATCAACAGTTTTCTTTTTGGTCGCAAAAATCCCAAAAACGACGGCAGTGTCTTGTATTGTATTGCAAATATCATCAAAATAGGGAAAAACAGCCACATTTGTTTTTGAATTAATAGATTTTGTTGTACATCAAACAACGATACAGCTTGTGATGCAATCAATGCAGAAAGCGAAATTGCAATAAAATAATCAGATTCTCTTAGCAATTTTGGCACTATACGCAACATGTAAAACATCAGTCCACCAAAAATAGAAACTCCAATCAATCGTAGAACAGTTGCTATTTTGGAATAATCAGATGATAGAATTCCCCCGGCAAAATCCACACCAATCGAAGATATCACAAAAAGATACGATATCTTGGCAAGCTTATTTGATGGAGTCAGATGATTTCGCATTCTTGGTATGATCATGTACCCAACTCCCATAATCATGAGCGTGACAAAGCCATTGAGTTGAAAGATTCTGTGAACTTTGAAAATAGATGTAACCTGTTCAGGTATTATCACGCCAAACAAGCTCAGCATCCAGACAGAACCAATTACTGTACCAATAAATGACAAGATCACACCAGTCATCAAAAATGGCTTGCTAACAGGTGTGTAGTTTATCGTACTCAATTCTTTGTCTGGTTCAGTAACCCTTCAAGCTCAGATTCCACATTAGACACAAGTGGTGGAATAAAAGAAGATGTTGCGTTTTGCTCTGGCCACTGGACCTGTTTTGTTTTTCCATTTAGTGTTACTTTGAGTGAGAATTTTGTGTATTGTTGCACAGACTCATCAGCAGGAATAGAATCAAACGGTAACTGCATGAACCCAGTCTCTTTTACTAGAGCAGTAAGTTTGGTTACCTGAGATTTTTCCAATACCAGTGCTTTTTCTACTGGAGATGAATCTGGCGTTGATAAAGTGTACTTGAGCGCACCATCATCAGAAATAGTCATGACCTCGGATTTTTGTGGCACCAGTTTGTCAGTCAAACCAAATGAGACTTTTTTTAGATCATACTTTATCAGTTCAATTGAGATTTTGTCGTCTGCATTTGCCGCAGAAAACGGGACTTGGGGATTCAAAATCATTGGAGCCGCAATCAAAATAGCCATAACAACAGGAATTGCAGCTCCAATTATGAGAATAGGTCTGACCATTGTACAATAACGTACAATTTTGAATTTATAATAAATCTAATTCAGAGACACCAGTTAGAATAAATCCAAGTCCGAATCTTTGTTATTCGTGGGGTCGTAGCCCAGCCTGGCAAGGCGACTATGATTGACAAAGTCATCGCTAGAGGCTCCAGAAGTAATACAATCCAAACTGATTTCACAAGATGATGTGAGTTTGGAGCTGCAGTGACCTGTAGATCGCCGGTTCAACTCCGGTCGGCCCCACGTTACTTGTTTTTATTTCGTAAAACGTTCAGTGCAGAGCCCTGTCTGAACCAGTCTATCTGAGAAGAGTTGAATGTGTGTGATAGTAAAATCTCTTCCTTCTTTGCGTCTGCATGTGTTATGATACATTTTACCTGTTTTCCTTGTTCCAGTCTATTCAGATCGACAAGACTTAGTCGGTCAGATTCCTGAATTTTGTCATAATCTGCAGGATTTGAAAATGTCAATGCGAGCAGGCCTTGCTTTTTGAGATTTGTTTCATGGATTCTTGCAAACGATTTTGCAATTACTGCGCCGCATCCCAAAAATCTTGGAGTCAGGGCTGCATGTTCTCTACTGCTTCCCTCACCATAGTTTGTATCTCCAATGATTATCCACTTGAGTCCCTTTGCCTTGTACTGGCGTGCAACGCTTGGAAATGATTCAACAGTACCATTTAACGCATTTTTGCCCTTGCCAACATCACCCGTGAATGCATTTACTGCTCCCAAAAGCAGGTTATCACTTAGTCTGTCCAGATGTCCTCTAAATGAAAGCCAGGCACCGGCAGGCGAGATGTGGTCAGTGGTGCACTTGCCCTTTGCCTTGACCATTATTGGTAAATCGGTATAGTCCTTGCCATCCCATGGAATGAAGGGTTCTAGTTTTTGGAGTCGCTCGCTGCTTGGATCGATTAGCACCTGAACCGAGTCTGGATTCTCAGAAGGTCCGACATAGACATCCACTCCTGCCTTGAATCCATCTTTTGGCACGTCTGGTGCAATTTCTGGTGGAGACAGCTTGAATTTTGTTCCATCTTGCGCTGTCAGTTCATCAGTAATAGGATTGAATGACAGTCTTCCGCCAAGAGACAATGCTATAATCAGCTCAGGGCTGGCGATAAAATTCATCGTGTTTCTTTTTCCATCGTTGCGTCCTGGAAAGTTTCGATTAAACGAAGTGATGATGGTATTTGGATTGTCTGTTTTTAGCTCAGGTCTGCTCCATTGTCCAATGCATGGACCACATGCATTTGCAAGTACAGTTGCACCGATATCATCAAGCATTTGCATTTGTCCGTCGCGCTCAATTGTTGCGCGAACTTGTTCAGATCCAGGTGTCACCAGTAGTGGAATTTTTGATTTGATGCCTTTTTGCTTTGCTTGTTTTGCAACGCTTGCAGCTCGCGACATGTCTTCGTATGAAGAGTTGGTGCAGCTTCCAATCAAAGCAACTGAGATCTCATCAACATAGTTGTTCTTTTTGACGTCTTCTGCAAGTTTTGATATCGGTCTTGCCAAGTCAGGCGTGTGCGGGCCTACCATGTGTGGCTCCAGCTTGCTCAGATCAATTTCTATTACTTTATCAAAATATTTTCCAGGATTGTTCACTATGTCTTCGTCTTCTGTTAGAATGTCTTTGTGCTTGTCGGCAATTGATGCGAGCTCACCGCGTCCAGTTGCCTTGAGATAGTTTGCCATCTTTTCATCATATTCAAAAATAGAGCATGTTGCACCGATCTCTGCGCCCATGTTAGTTATGGTTGCTTTGCCAGTACAGCTGATTGTCTTTGCTCCAGGGCCAAAATATTCAATGATTGCATTTGTTCCACCAGACACTGTTAGATGGCCTGCAACATACAGTATGATGTCTTTGGGCGCAGTCCATCCATTCATTGCTCCTTTTAGATAGACTCCTATTCTTTTTGGATAGAGTAATTCCCAAGGCATTCCTGCCATTACTTCTGCTGCATCCATTCCGCCAACCCCGACTGCTACCATTCCAAGGCCACCGGCGTTTGGGGTATGAGAGTCGGTTCCAATCATTAATCCGCCAGGAAACGCATAATTTTCCAATACGACTTGGTGGATGATGCCAGCCCCTGGCTTCCAGAATCCTGCACCATATTTTTTGGCTGCAGATTCTAAAAATGTGTAAACCTCATTATTTTCATAAATTGCAAGCTTGGTGTCCTCTTTGGCTCCAACTTTGGCCTGAATCAAGTGATCACAGTGAACGGTTGTCGGCAATGCAGCTTGCTTGAGTCCTGCCTGCATGAATTCTAACATTACTGTCTGTCCTGTAACATCTTGCAGTGCGACTCGGTCTGGTTTCAAAAAGACATAGCTTTTTCCTCGCTCTGATTCTTTGCCATCAAATTCCGCCAAGTGACCTACAAGAATTTTTTCAGACAATGTAAGTGGACGATTAACTGTTTTTCTGAATTTGGAAATGTTTTGTTCTAGTTTTTCATAAACTTGGGTGACAAGTTTTGGTGTTGTTGCAATTTCCATTAGCAATCAAACATTGTCTGTCAATTAGTTATAAATCGTATCAGGGTTTTTTACTTGAAAATAGCTTTTCGATTTAGTTATTCCCAACAGTTATAAGCAAAAAGCAGCTTTACTGTATATGGTACGGGGCATGATTCATTTTACATTTCTGAAAGGAGTTCATCTGATTGGTCAATAAGGGCTTTCCAAGTTTTGGCATGTCCCAAGCGGGATCTTACATTGCCGCTCTGAAAAACTATAATCTTCCTGATTTTATTTTGAAAAAAATTGCTAAAGAATGTGGCTCAAACCTTTTAGAAAGAGGCCGTCTCGATGACAGGCTTCAAAGCATGAATGACACAGCCCTGATGACATTACACAGAATTTTCATCGGTTGTGAAAGCGATGATGCCGGCAAGTTTGCCGATTACAGATTTTATGCATATGTTGCAAGCATGTACCACAAGTGCGATATTTTGATCAACGAAGCAATTCCTGGCGCATCTGGCAAAAACCACAAGGTCCCAGTTGCAGTCAAAAACAATGGCATGTACATTGCAGTTGCATTCAACAAATCCACTGGAACCCCAGTGCAAAAACGAGAAGCAATCAAATTTTACGGTATTATCGATGACGTCAAAAAAGGCGACCACGGCACAATGCTCACTGATGCAATCTTTGGAACATCAGTCGGCTTCAAAGGTGATTCTTTAGTAGAACTAGAAAAACTCAGCAAAGCAAGAAAATCAGATGCTGAGAACAGACTGGAAATAAAGACCGCAAACTTTGAGAACAGAATTTATTCTGTAACCAAGTGCAGCTAAATCCACTGGACATTATCATTTTCATAGTATTTTGTTTTGGCCCTCGAGTGTCTTGGCCTAACATGCAGCACAGACTTGCAGCAAGGACACTTGATTCCATTCCATTTTAGATAAACATCGCATATTCCGCATCTTTTCTGTCCGTTATATTTTAGGGAAAATTCTCCCAAAGATTCCTTGTATTTTGTCTTGCACAATCCTTTGCAGTTTAACACATATCCAGTGCAAATGTCTGAAATTAAAACAGCGGGTGATTATGTTATGACCGCAGATCAGTTGCGTCAAGCGTCATAAAGTATGGCTGAGACGTATTGCGCTCAAAGTTTTTGCCGTATTGCTCAAATTCCAAGTCCTTGAAGAGATGCTTGTTCCAAATGTCATGGACTGTATCATATTGCTTTTTGAGTTTTTTTTGCCGCAGTATCTCATGGCATAGCTCATGTGATACCACTGTGCAG
Organism: Candidatus Nitrosotenuis sp.; assembly: GCA_046092065.1. Lineage (GTDB taxonomy): Archaea > Thermoproteota > Nitrososphaeria > Nitrososphaerales > Nitrosopumilaceae > Nitrosotenuis. The sequence goes on from JBJTCW010000142.1 coordinate 5,247, forward strand.
TTTTTTTGGCACATTGATAGGACATCGTCTTTTGGCTTGACCCAAAGAACCATTGCAAAGTTTTCCGCATAGTATCCTTCGCATGTACAGTCAGTCCACATTGGCCGAAAATTTGACAAATAGAAATGAAATACATCAGAGCCACGGCTTTTGTGGTCCTCAACTAGTACTGCAGTATCCAGTCTTCTAACCAAGCTTTGTTCTGGAACAATCATCTGATCAGCCTGCACATCAACATCTACAGAAAATGTGTCTTTGAGCCATTTTTTGTAAAACAGTGCCATTTGCTGGACATACTCAAATTCCATAGTTCGTAATTCCAGCTCTTCTTTAGTTACTAGGAAAATGAAATGTAAAAGCATAAGAAAAAGAGGTAGTGTTTAAGACTGACCCTCAATACCCATCAGGGTTAATGTAGATCGGATTTTTTCGATTTTTCGGATCTTCCAAGTTATTGTTTCACGTAGTGCCTCAACTGTTGGAGACTCGATTTTGGCCAGAATGTCGTATGCACCAAAAGTGCCGTGAACCTCTTTAACGCCATCAAGTGATTTTAGTTGCTTGATGATGGCCTCTTCTGATCCTAGTTCACAGTTTATCAAAACATATGCTGTTGCCATAACTAAACTATACACCCCGGGATATATCAATAAACCTATTGCCAGTTTCTATTTTTGAGAGATTTCCAGTATTTCGCTCCAAATTTGAGACGGAACTGGCATAACTGAGAGTCTTGAGATCCTCAAAAGATCCCAGTCCTTGAATTTCTTGTTTGATTTGATCTCTGCAAGTGTCACAGGTCTTTTGAGTCGCTTTTTGTATTTTACATCTAGAGTAACGAATCTCGGGTTTTCTTCTTTTGGGTTTGGATAGGCACTTGATGTTATTTCCATTATGCCGATGATTTGCCTTTCATCACCACTATGATAGAAAAACGCCAGATCTCCTTTTTTCATGGAATTGATGTTCTTTATTGCTAGATTATTGTGGACATCATCCCACGATGTTGATTTTTCTTTTTCCAGAGAATCAAAATTGTACGATCTTGGCTCTTGTTTGCACAACCAATAGTTCATGATTGCCATAATTTTTCAAATCTAATATTTTTTTGCTAGTGTAATGTACCCCGGCACTGACTCACACATTCTCACAGGTTATTAGCCTATTTCCTCAAATGTGCTCTGTGGCCGGGGTAGCCCCATGTCGCATACCTGGGTGGACCCAGAAATCATGTTTAAGCATCATATCATTCTAGTCCGTCTGTATGCCTTTGTTAGGGCAAAGTACGACCA
>JBJTCW010000143.1:0-1864 GCA_046092065.1 Candidatus Nitrosotenuis sp.
ATGAATATCATTTAAAGTTCATGCAGACAAGTAATTTATTTGATCTTCAAGGAAATTAAAAATCCAACAATACAAATTCCAACCGCAAAATACATCACAGCGGATTCCTTATACCAAAATGCAATACTTCCAGCAACTACTGGACCTATCACATTTGCAATAGATATGGTAGAATTGAACACGCCAGTCGAAGTCGACTTTGGATTATTCTCCATTAGGTGAATGCTTCCGCCAATATACAAAAACGCCCAGGTAACCCCAACCAAAGCCATACAGGGAATCGCCATCCACCAGCTATTCATCACAGCCATTCCCGCAAACACAAACACGGTCAAGCCAATACCAATCTTGAATTTTGTAACATCCTTCATTGTTATCTTGCCTGCCATCAGATTCATCAAAACAAATGCAGATGCAGTATTGGCAATATACACAATCGACACTTCATACAGTTTGGCACCAAAGGTCTGAGTCAATACCAGTGGCAATATGGTCCAAACAGATGTAGCCCCGATATGCCGCAACAAAAGCGACAAAAACAGGTACTTGTTTCGTACAATGACTTTTTTTGTGGCACCCGATTCTACCTCTTTTTGCATTGTATAATGTGGCAGTCTGGAAGAAAATGCAAGGCCTGCCAAGAACAAACCAGCACTGATCAGAAATATCGTCTTTTCATTATTTGCAATTCCAGCAGCTACAATTCCTGCCATCCATCCCAAGGCATGAAATGATATCACGGATGCGACCTTGGACTTGTCCTTGCCAGATTCATAGGTATATGCAAGCATTGCAGGCACCATCATTCCACTTGCAACACCAGCACCTAACCTCACCAAAAGCAAGTAAAACGAATTATCTGCGATATAATGCAGGCCAAACATTACAGCACAGCTGACAAATCCTATCCGAATAAACGTCAGACGAACTCCACGAGCATCCGAAACCCTGCCAAAATACAAACTGGACAAAATCTGCGCCAAAAAGAACGAGGCTATCGTTAACCCAACTTCAAAGATGTTACTAGTCAATGATTGCGCCAAAATAGGCATGAAAACGTACACAATAGACACCCCAGAATGCTGGAAAAATGTCGCGCCGCGTAGTAGGTTGTTTATCTGCATGAAACGTTTGGATTCAAAATCTGATTAATTTAATTCAAAGTGACTAGGTCACAAAATATTCTGCATCTGGATGATGCACAACTATAGCTGCAGTGGACTGTTCTGGTATTATTTGACCAGCTTCTGTCAGAGTCATGCCGGATTTTGTAGGGTCTATTAGCTTCCACACTAGATGATGCTGTGAAACATCTGGGCAGCTTGGATAGCCCCATGAATATCTGAGGCCTTTTTTGCCTATTTTCAACTCTTGGCGTATTTTCTCATTGATCATTTCAGCCATTGCCTCTGCGGTTTCCACTGCTAGACCGTGCAGATAATACGCATCAGTGTATTTGTCCTCTTTGTTCCATTTGTCAATTATCTCCTGAACTTTATCTCCTACAGTAACAGACTGGAATGCAACAATATCGTTCTCACCAAAGTAATCAGACAAACAAAGGTGCTTGCTCTGCGAAGACCTTGGAAAATCAAATTCTACCTGACCATCTGGACCATCAACTAGTAATTTCCTATCTTTACTATGACATGTGAAATAGCCATAGACTGCTCTTGGTTCAAAGAGTTTCTCATCGATTACTTTTTTCTTCCATTCCTCGAACAGCTTTTCGCCTTCGATATCGGCATTTTCAAGGCCACGGCCTCGAAGACCCCATGATAACACAAAGAGCGATTTTTTGGACAAGTACTTCCATATTTCTTGCAGATCAAAGTCCTTCGATTCCAGTCGTATTGGTATATTC
>JBJTCW010000144.1:0-10153 GCA_046092065.1 Candidatus Nitrosotenuis sp.
GGCCAGAACTAGAAGGGCCAACCGTTATTGCATTGATTGCGGTGGTAGACTCACATATTATCCGCGCCTTTCCAACCCAAAGGCTCCAAACGAGCACCGGGTTTTGGTATATGCGTGCCCTGACTGTACCGTAGACTTTGAAAAACCCAAGCTATTATCGATTAGAAGAAACCAGGTAGAAGACCCCTTGGAAACAATAGAAATTGAGATAGTAGAAAACCGGGAAAAGGTCTCACTCACTAACTAACGGTAAGATATTATTCACACAAATCACTTTATTGCACATTATCTGACATTATATCATGGAAGATCCAAAAAGTACCTGGGGAAGCCGGTTCATCATATCTGCAATTGCACAGGGTGGGATTATCACGTTTTTGTCATTATCAATGGTTGGAATCCAGATGATCTTTGCCAAGGACGTAAACATGATACAATTTCTATCATTGTCTTTTGAGGGTCCTGCAAAATGGTTCTTTATTGGACTGATGCTATACCTGATTATTACAGTGGCAATCGCAGTTACTGCTGTATTTTATAATCACCTAGAGGTGAATATGCGCAAAAAAATCACGGGCAAAATCAACATTTTGGTCTGGATTCATCTTTTTGGCATGAATATTGGAGGCCTTGGCACTACTTTGTCCATGATATTTGCCGGTCTGGCAGGCTCTGGAGCAATGGACTTGATTAGTACTGGTCAAATTGGCAAGGCAAATCTTGCAATAATGGACTCGTTTATTCCTCCAATTGCCACATTTATTGGAATTTTAGCAATAGGTGTGCTTTGTGGTGGTTTGGCCTATACCATATCATATCTGAGAAAATCACCAGTCTTGGACTAGTTTAACACGAGTATTGCCAGTGTTAAACTAAATTCTATCAAGAAGATTTCAAAAACGTCCTAGTTTATCCTAGTTTGGCATTAAGACAGTGGTGTATGGAAGCAAAAAACTGCCTAGTTTTGCCTAGTTTGGTATCAAAATGGGAGGGGATTTTTACCAAAATTTACCATTATTTTCCATTTTAGCATATAAGGAAAAACCACCCATTTGGTATTTTCCAGCTGGTTTTTTGCAAAAGTGAGGGGTTTAGCTTTTGCTCAGGGACAAAATAGTTTTAGAGTCTTTATCTGGGCAATGGGGGTGTTTTGGGGCTTGGCTGCATTAGTTACGCACAAACGTTAAACCCCCGCCATTTTGTGGTGTTTTTGAAAAAATCACCATACGAGTAAAGTGATGTGGTATGGGAGGGGGTTGAACATTTACGAATGAATTGAAAAAACCGATATTTTCTGATTTTTGGAATTGTTTAATTTAGTAGATTTACATCAAAAACATCAAAGAGGATCAAATACATGGTAAAAAAAGCACCACAAAAAGACTATGATAACTTTAGACAATACTTTGCCTTTTCCTGTGTTGATTTAGTGATATTTGATGGCAAGTCCGTCCTTTTGACAAAAAGAACCAGAAACCCATACAAGGGATATTGGCATTTGCCTGGAAGCATGATTCACAAAGACGAATCCATGAAAAACGCTGCAAGAAGATCAGCAAAAGAAGAACTTGGATTGGATGTGAAAATTGAAAAATTCCTTGGAGTCTATGAAAGTCTGGATAAATTCCGCCATGATGTATCTCATGGATTTGTAGCCAGCATCAAAAAAGGCAAAATACAGACTGATTTTCAAAGTGATGATCATGGGTTTTTCAAGATTCTACCAAAAAAGACCATCCGACACCATCGCCTAATGATCAAAGATGCCCTAAAGACATTATGATGTGTTTTACAGGCTCAAATTATGTTCATTTCTAAATTCGAATTTAGAAATATAACAAAAAGATGGCTTAATTAGGAAGAATTTCATTGATTATACTATGAAGATAGTCGGCTTGGTAGTTATTGCAATTTTGATTGCATCAGTTGTGTTGATATCATATACATCTCATGCAGACGCTGCATCATCGGCAAAAAAATCCCCAAAGCACAAGTATAGCGAATGGACCAAAAAAGTCTGCGGCGATAAGCTTTGTGATGGTGAATCCTTTTCAAGAGTAAGTCAGTACATCGGAAAAAGCCGTACCCCGCGATAGATTTACAGGCTCAAAATAGCGATCTTTCTAAATTCGAATTATGAAATATCAAAAAATGATTACTTTAATTAATCGCATCTTTTGAAAAAATTCATGCTAAAACTAGCCGCACTAGTAATCATAACTGGCCTATTGTCACTATCTTTGGTTACTGCATTTGATACTATCAAATCTGCAGAAGCTCAAAAGGTAATTGGACAAAAACGAGAGCACAAGTTCTCATATTGGCTCAGAAACCAAGTCTGCGGAGATGAAATATGTCCAGGATCGTCATATTTTGCATGGCACCAAAACTATAGAACATTCTCATCACCATACGACCACTACACACATCCGGAATTGTTGAAAATAAACAACGGATAGTTACTATTTTTTAATTATATTAAAAATTAAGATTAGAGGGATTCTAGTTTATCGTGGGAATCCTCTGTCGATCTGAGCTTTTCTCAGGCCGATTGATGCGCCATTTAGAGAGTCGCAAAGTTGGTCACCACAGATTTTGGATGGTGTCCTGTGTTTTAGCCATGTTCCAACATCCTTTAGCCAATGTCCACGTGATTGTAGGGCAGATGCATCTGGAACTGGATCAATTACAGATACAATCGTTCCAAACATCAGTACAACTATGGAAAAGATTGCTGCATGCATAATCTTACTCATGATAATTTTACGCCTGAACTGGGTTATTAAACTAATCTCAGAATTTTCTGATCGCTTTATTGGACTAGTCAAATGGACTTATGATTTTTCCATGATTTTTGATATTTCTCATCAGGCCTTTACCGTCTTTTATCTAGAGAAATCCTGGCAATTTGTTAAAACTAGCTCATCTTTTCTCTATTAAGAAATGAGAAATTTTCTAGTCTTGTGGATGAGATAAAAATAGCACTACAGAAAAAGCCAACCGATTCGGAGCTGCGAATTATAGAGGACTGTTTCAGGGAAATGCCAATACAAGAGATTCTCTCGGGACTGAAATTTGCAAAAAACCGCTGGTCTGCAAAAGATGCCGGTGTTCTCAAAGTGGGCAGAAAGAGTATAATCCAAAAAGAAATCCACTCTGTGACAAACGAGCAGGCGCAATGGAGACTAAAAAACTGGAAAATGATGATCTCAAATTATCGAAGACGTGGTTACAGCTATCCTACAATATCTAGAATCAAGAAAATTCTGATTGAAAAAAGCAAAAAGAAATCTAAATGATAGATTCTCTTCTTATTTGTCCACTTGCAACGCTTGCTGGTGGTTCTGGAATGCTTGCCCTTGCCTGTCCTTCAATGACAGACTGAGCTTCTTCTAGAATTGCTAATGTGTCAGAGTTTGCACTGTATGTGGAAATTGTTGTATCTGATGCATTCATTGATGAACCAGTCAACACATCGCCTAGTATTTGTGACAAATCTTGCATTGATGATGTTGCCTCTGGCATTATTCCAGATAGGGAGCTGCCTAGTCCCTTGATTACGGACATACATGGACTCAATGTCACTACAATATCGCCAAGCTCTGATACTGTGTTTAGTCTGAGCTGAATTTGTTCCAGTGCTAGCTTTGCACCGTTTACCATGTTGTGCATTTTTCTAATTTCTAATAGTTCTGTAGCATATGCCTTTGCGTGTAGGTTGTTGTTTGATTTTTGCGCAGATACAATTTTATTGAAAATGTAATCATTTTTTTGCTTTATTTTTTGTGAGATTCCGTCCAGTTTGACTATTTGTAATTGGAGGTTTTTCTGTGCGACATCGATTTTGTTCTTGAGCGGTACGTCTGGCTTTACCTTGTCTACTATTTTTTGAGTCAGGCTCTCAGAACGTCCAAAATCATTCCACTTGTCGCTTAGTGACCCCATATTCTGTATATGCTTGAAAAATTGGTTTTAAACAAATTTGTAACCATGACTAGTGTCACCTTGGTTACAGTACAGTGCGGTTACACCTAGCCAAAGGTAAAGGTGTACATTTCAAGGCCTGACGTTGCCTGTATCTCCAGAACCTGATTCTCAAGGTTTTCACTTTTTATGATGTTGTATAGCCTGGAATTTGATATTGATACGGTTCCATCTGGTGTGACATCAGAGCCATACTTTGATTTGTCAAGCAGCTTTCCATCTAGGTATATTGTCAGGGTGGATTCTCCGGCAGCTACAATGTTTACCTGTTTTGCCGAATATGGCAGAATAATTCTCCCAGTGTCTGATCTTAATTCCATTTTATCTGGAAGGTTCTTCCATGTACCATCGAGATAGAAATTATTCTGGTGTAGGTTTTGCGGAATTACATATTTTACATCATTATCTGGATTGAATCCTTCTGGATTTCCAAACTGGTTTCTTCCTGATGCATAGTTGTATCCAAAGTAGAGTTCAGGAGTGTTTGATTCTGGATGCTCCTCTTTGATGTTTACTAGCGGTTGTGCCAAAGCAACCTGCAGTCCTAACTTTTGTGATCGTTCCTGGAGTAATTCTTGGATTTTTTTCTCTGTTTCATCATAGTTTCCCTCACCAATGTGATCATACCTGATGTACCCTTCATCATCTGCAAGATATTTTCTTGGCCAATAATGATTATCAAATGAGCGCCAGATTGCCATGTCATTGTCTAGTACAACTGGATAGTTGATGCCGAACTTTTGCGTTGCTAATTTTACATTGTTGATGTCTTTTTCAAACTCAAACTCTGGTGAATGGATTCCTATAATGACTAGACCCTTGTCAGAATATTTTTCATCCCATGCCGTGATGTATGGTAGGGTTCTCTGGCAGTTTATGCAGCTATATGTCCAAATATCATATAGTACAACTTTGCCCTTGATCTTTTCTTTGAGCTCGTCCTCATTTGTGTTGATATATCCTGCAATTCCTTGCAGTTCTGGGGCTTTTTTGAAGCCAGACTTGTCTATTGATGTTTGTTGAGTATTGCTTGGCTGCTCTAGTGTTGTAAAATAAAATCCAAGGCCTGCCATGATTCCAACCACTATAATTCCCATGATTATTGCGGATTTTATTTCTGATTTCATGAAATATCAACCCAATAACAAATTATTCAAAATAGGAAAGCTTGCAATTGTGGCAAGCTGGTTTGTCAGAACTAGGACTCCTAATAGTATGATAAAAGAGCCCATTATCCAAGAATAGTACTTGAGGTGTTTGCTTAGCGCCCTTATGACGCGAGTCATTCTTGAGAAAAATATGCCCATCAGGATGAATGGAATTCCTAATCCTAGTGAATATACTAACAATAATGTGAATGCATGTCCTGGCGTGGTTGCAGCTAATGTGAGTATGCTTCCCAAGATTGGCCCAATGCATGGAGTCCAACCAGTGGCAAATGCTAAACCAAAAACAAATGACAGTGGATAGCTGCTTTTTCCGCCCTTTGGAAGGATTTTCTTTTCTAGATTTAATCTGTTTATTTTGCTTGATAGTATCATAAAAGAGCCAAATCCAATAATGATGATTCCGCCTATCTGGTTAAGACTTGAAGTCAATCCTGTAACGTTGTTTGATAGTACACTGTTCAAAATAACACCAAACACGGAAAACACTACCGAAAATCCAAGAACAAAAAATATTGTATTCATCAATATGTTTAGTCTACTTGATAATACGTTTACAGCTCCATTGTTTTTTTGCAGATCAGTAATGGTTGTTCCGGAAATATAGGCCAAAAACGCAGGAATTACAGGCAAAATACATGGTGCTAAAAACGAGCCCAGTCCAGCAATTGCTGCAATTGCTATTGTTACATCTGCCATAGTACAAATTTCTGATTTTTTTATTAAAGCATTGTTCCAGATTTTACATGCTTTTTATCTAACTGGTATTATCACAAAAACATGAACAAGAGATTTGTTATAGTTGGAATTGCACTTGGAATCGTTATAGTCATTGCAGTTTATGTCGGCTCGCCGGTATTTTTGGGCTTTACCTAGAATAATTCAAATTTCTTGCTTGCCTTTTCAAATATTGCCAGTGCATTTTGGATTTGCTTTTTTGTCAGCCAAGCAGTGACTGAAATACGTAACCTTGCGCTATTTTTTGGTACAGTAGGATATCGAATTGGCTGCGCAAAAACGCCATTCTCATACATGAATTTGCCAAATTCCAGGGTTTTTTTCTCGTTTCCAAGTATAATTGGGATGATGTGTGTTTTTGACTTGATGTCATATCCTATTTGTTTTAGTCCCGATGATAATTCCAGTACGTTTTGCTCCAGTTTTTTCTGAGACTTTATTCTGTCTTGCTTTAATCTGGACAATGACAATTCCACCAAAAATGATGGCAATGCTGACGTATAGATGAATGAGCGAGCCTTGTTTATGCACAAGTCAATTACCGGACCAGTAGATGCAACATATCCTCCAAAAGAGCCCAAGCCCTTGCTTAGGCTGCTGATATACACATCAATGTCTGCGTTAAAATAATCTGGAGTTCCTTTACCCTTATTTCCAATTGTAAAATCTCCATGTGCGTCATCTATTATTGTAATGGAATTGGTTTTTTGAGCAATCTCTGATATTTCATTTATCTTGGCAAAATCACCATCCATGCTAAATATCCCTTCAGTTATGATGAATTTTCTTCCTTTGATTTTGGATATTTTTTTTCTCAGATCTTCAATATCATTATGTTTATACACTTGGACTTTGGAATTGCTTAGGCGACATGCCTCAATAATACTAGCATGGTTCAGCTCATCGCTAAATATTGTAGAATTGTCTGCAAGTGCAGGTATTGCTCCAAGATTTGCCATGTACCCTGTTGGAAATACTAATGAAGATTCTTTGGACTTGTGGGCGGCGAGTTTTTTTTCCAGTCTGAGAAACGATTCATCGTTTCCAGACACTAGTCTTGAGCTTGACTGGAGTTGCTTTTGAGATATTTTTCCACTAGACAATCCGAGATAGTCATTTGAGCAAAAATTCACCAGTCTTTTTTTATTGATGGTTATGTATGGTCCGTTGATTTTTACATGTTTTAGGGAACGGTATAGATTCTGGCTTTTTAGCTCGTCCAGTTTTTGCGAGATATAGTCAAGCTTCAAGGTTGATTTTTTGTATCATTTGGAGGTCTTTATTCATCGGATTTCCGCCTAATGTTAGATATCCAGCACTGATTATGCCGTTTGCACCACTAAGAAGCAATTCCTCCCCGGAATCCTCCAGATGTACTTCACGCCCTCCGGAAATCTTGATGATTGATTTTGGCAATGCAAATCTTGTCACTGCAAATACTCGCAGTATCTCTTCAAATGATATTGGGGTTTGCAGTTCCAGTGGAGTTCCTGGTATGGCAACTAGGAGATTTATTGTTACTTCTTCTGGATCTATTTTTGCCAAATCTGTGATTAATTCCAGTCTTTGCTCTCTTGTTTCGCCCATGCCGATGATTCCACCAGTGCATAATTCCAGGCCTGCATTTCGCGCAATTTCCAGAGTATCTAGTCTATCTTGATAGGTATGAGTTGTGCATATTTGAGGAAATTTTGATCTTGAAGTCTCTAAATTATGGTTGTATCTTTTGACTCCTAGTTCTTTGAGTTTTTTTGCTTGTGGTATGGTTAGAAACCCAAGACTGCACTCTAATGATATTCCAACATTGTTTTTGATTTGTGTAATGATATCACAAACCTTGATAAAATCTGCGTCTGTTGGTTGGCGCCAGGCAGCTACTAGGCAATATGATTCTGCGCCTTGTTCTTTGGCTTTTTTTGCCATTTGTAGAATTTCTTCTGCTGGTAATAACTGGTAGCTGTCTATTCCGGTATTGAAAAATGCCGACTGGCCGCAAAAAACACAGTCTTCACTGCAGTAATTTTTTTTAATATTTGCAAGCTGTTCCACATCTACTTTGTTTCCTTGGAATTTTCTTGTGATCTTGTTTGCAGATTCTGATAATTCTTTTAGATTTGGTGTGTTGATTAGAATTTCAAGCTCTTGAGGTGACAGTTTTTGCCCATCAAGGACTTTGTCTTGCAAATCCAGTATCTGCATCGTAGTTGGTTTTTGCTAATAGAGATTTTAAATGTTAACCTGGATTTGATATATGGTTTACAATTGCCTTGATACGTTTTTGATTGTATGTATGGTGCCATCTATGAGAAAGTCGAGCTCTTTTTGCGGTATTGCCAAAGGCGGTATTATCATTATGATATTGCCTAGTGTTCTTAGGTAGATTTTGTGTTTTTTTGCCTCATCAAATATTATCTTGTTTGTGGATTTTACAAATGATATTGGTGTCTTTTTTGCCTTGTTTGAGACCAATTCAATTGCCGCAAGCATTCCTTTGTGCCTGATATCACCAACAGTGTCTATTTCTTGGAATTCTTTTAGGCGTTTTTGGAGGTGTTTTGCGGATTGGTTTACCTTGGAGATTAATCCTGTTTTTTGATACATGTCCAGATTTTTGCTTGCGACTGCACAGGCCAGTGTGTTTCCAGTAAATGTGTGTCCGTGATACAAATGCTTCATCTGAGAGTATTTGCTCAAAAAAGAATCATAGATTTTCTTTGATACTAAAGTTGCAGACATTGGAAGATATCCAGCAGTCAGCATTTTTCCATATGCTACAATGTCTGGTTGGCTTTTTTGGGTTTTGTATTCTACTAGAGAACCTAGTCTACCAAAACCTGTTGCAATTTCATCCAAGATGAACAAAACATTGTTCTTTTTGCAAATCTTACTTATTTGAGATTGGAATCCGTTTTGGTAAATGTTGACACCACCAGCTAGCTGGGCTCCGCTTTCCATTACAAATGCTGCAATTGTGTGGTTTTGTGATAATTGTTTTTCTATGTTTTCTATTGTCTGAGAATAATATTCGTCAAGATTTTTTATTTTGTAGCTGTTCTCAAATGGAATCTGAATTGTCTTGTACATGTTTTTTTTGAACTTGGCAAAAAATGCAGGAACAAATCCTACTGACATTGTGCCAAACGTATCTCCATGGTATCCGTTTTGTAAAGTAGCAAACATTGTCTTGTTTTTGTAGCCAATATTTTGCCAGTATTGGATTGCCATCTTGAAGGCAATCTCCATTGCCGAAGAGCCGTTATCTGAATAGAAAACCTTGCTCATTCCTGGTGATATTTTGACCAGTTTTGTTGCCAATTCTTCTGCCTTGTCGTTTGTGAGATTGAATAATGTTGAATGGATGATTTTTTTTGATTGGGTGTTTATTGCGGATATTAGTTCTTTTTTGGAATGGCCCCAGACATTACACCACATGCTTGCCACACCGTCCAAGTATCTGTTCCCCTTGGAGTCTACTAGCCAAAAGCCGTCGCCTTTGACAATATTTGGAAACGACTCCCATTCGGACATTTGCGTATATGGGTGCCAAATGGAACTAGTCATGGTATGGATGAGAATTTTCATTTTAATAATCAAGCGATGAAATAGATTAATTCCTGAATCTATGAGGTCATACGATGAAGTCGTTTTTTGTCACTGGGGTGGATACTGGGGTTGGCAAGACCGTCTTTACGTCATCTCTTGCAAATCTGATGCATAATTCTGGAATCAACGTTGGCGTGATGAAGCCGTTTGCTACTGGGGATCCAAGAAATAATACAATACAATCCGAAGACGTTGAACTTCTTTTGAAATATTCTGGCAGTACCGATGATCAAAAATTGGTAAATCCGTATTTCTTTTCAATTCCTACCTCTCCGTTTATGGCGGCAAAAAAACTAGGAAAAACAATTGATGTGGATTTGGTATTGTCAAGCTTTGAGAAATTACAATCTATGCATAATGTGGTCCTAGTTGAGGGAATTGGTGGAATAATGACTCCTATTTTGCGGGATTATTTTGTGGCGGATTTGATTAAGGATCTCAACTTAGATACGATATTGGTATCTGGCACAAAAATGGGCAGCGTAAACCATACTATACTAAGTATAGCTACTTGCAAAAAATATGGAATAAAAATCGCCGGACTAGCATTGAGCCAGACTGATGTGGATGGTTACAGTCTGGATGATCTTGAATCCGACTTGGCATCACTAAGTGGAATTGATACATTGTGCAAAATTCCGCATTTTGCTATAAACACAATA
>JBJTCW010000145.1:0-1096 GCA_046092065.1 Candidatus Nitrosotenuis sp.
AAGAAATCAAAGAAGGCGACATTGTAGTTGCTGCAGAATGCAGACCAATTGCAAAATCCGTCTCATTTGTAGTAGTGGAGGTCAAGGCATAAAATGTCTACAGGCAAGTCTCGTGCAGTATCTGCAAAGGGCGTACAAGAATTCCGTCCATATGTAACCCGTGCACTACCTCTAGGAGCTAGAGTAACATGTGCAGACAACACTGGCGCAAAAGAACTAGAAATTATAATGGTAAAAAGAGCAAAGACTAGAACATCACGATATCCATCCGCAGCAGTTGGTGACTTCGTAAATGTTGTAGTGAAGAAAGGACCGGCAGAGCTAAGAAAGCAAATCTTTGGTGCAGTAATAATTAGACAAAAGTATCCAATCAGAAGACTAAACGGAGTCCGTGTCTCATTTGAAGACAATGCAGCAGTACTTGTAACTCCAGAAGGAGAAATCAAGGGAACTGACATCAAAGGACCAGTTGCCGCAGAAGCATCGGAGAAATGGCCAAGAGTAGCAAATCTGGCATCAATGGTGGTATAGAAAAATGAAGCCAACAACTATCCGCAACAGAACAATTTACCAAGCATCATTATCGGTACGATCAAAACTGCTTTGCAGCCATCTATCAAAAGATCTTAAAAACAAATATCACAAAAGAAGCATTCGCGTAACCGAAGGAGACACAGTCAAAGTAGTCAGAGGTGAGTTCAAAGGCGTAACTGGCAAAATCACATCCGTGTCAACTCTCAAAAACGGAATCACTATTGAAGGAATCAAAAAAGAAAAACTAAAGGGCGGAAACGTCGATGTTCTTGTTCACACATCAAATGTTGTAGTAACTGAGCTAAACACTGATGACAAATGGCGCACAGCAAAACTTGAAGGCAAGTCTGCCAAGCCTGCAAAAGAGGCAAAACCAGCTGCACCAAAGCCAGCTCCAAAACCGAAAAAAGAAGTTAGCAAAGAAACAAAAGCAGCCAAGCCAAAAAAGGAGAGTAAGTAAATGCCACGAATAGCAGGAAGCAAGAAACTCAAAAGACAAATGGCTCCAATGTTCTGGGGAATCTCCAGAAAGAGCCCAAGATTTGTAACTACTGTACGACCA
>JBJTCW010000146.1:0-5828 GCA_046092065.1 Candidatus Nitrosotenuis sp.
CAAGACATTTGCCATTGCTCGATTTACAATTTCGGTCAAGACAAATTCATTGTAAGACGACTCGGATTTTTTTTGCAGTGCTGGTTTTTTTGCAATGCCTTCTAGAATTTTTTCTATTTTTGTAGAAGTTGCCTTTATCATCGAAGAATATTTGGAATCAAAATCTTTTGATGATTGATTTGAGATCAGTTTGATTGATGTACCATAGAATTTTGCAATGGCACCTCTTACTTCTTCAATTTTTACTATCTCAATTAGACCTGCATCTTTTAGAATTTCCAGATGATGACGTACTGTTGTGATTGCTTTATTGTGTCCATTTTTTTGGAGCTCCTTTGCAATCTGTTCCGTTGTGAGTTGTTTATGATACAGCATTTCTACGATTTTTGCTCTGGCTGGATCCTCTAGGGCTTTTGCGTGTTCAACTGAGATGCTTACTACTCTGTTGACCTTGATTGGTTTTTCTAATAATGTTGACATGTTACTTGCATCTTTGTCATTAAGCTAAAAGATCCGCTCATCATATTTTTTTGTCCAATCGCATTAACTTTTTTACACTACGATAATTTTCGTAACGGAATCATATTGATTTCTTTTACTACTAATAATTTAGTTGCAATCGTATAAATTTAGTAGTGTAATGATAAAATTAGTAGCAAAACTACTAAATTGAAAAATCCAAAATTTTGGCAGCTCTGAAAACTTTGGTTCCAAAATAGGTGTAAAGACAGCTGACAATAGGTCAGCTCAACTTGCAATTCGAGTTGGAAATTGTATTTTATGCCTAAAGAGATTTGCCAGAGATTAGTTTGTATGAATCAACGTATCTGCTTGACATCTTGTTGATTATTTCAGAAGGGATTGTGGGTGCGTTTGGTTCTTGCCCATTCTTTCTTGCATCTTCAAATTGTTTTTGATAGCCATTTGCAGTAAGCCAATCACGAAGAATTTGTTTATCGTATGATTCCTGTATTTTCCCAACAGCATAGGTTTCTTTTGGCCACATTCTGTATTCGTCAGGGCCTATCGAGTCACCCAAAGTGATTTGCCCATCCAATTTTCCAAATTCTAATTTCAAGTCAGCCAGAATGAATCCTGCCTCGTCTGCAATTTTGTACATTTGATCATAGATTTCTAATGATTTTGATTCCAGAAAATCATATTCGTCTTTAGTAACTAGGTTTCTTTCCAGCGCAACCTGTTTGTTTATTGGTTCATCATGTTCAGATTTTGTGGTGGGATCAAATATTGGTCTTGGAAGCTTTGCGGCAATTTCAGTTTGGCTTCCTTCTGGGATTTGCACTTCTCCTGCCTTCCACCTGCCAATCAAACTGCCATAGAAATAACCACGAATTACACATTCTACTGGAATCATTTGCATTTTTTTGACAATGATTTCATTTTTTGATAGAGACTTTACAAAATGGTTTTTGACCGGTAACTTTCCAAACCAGAATTCAGCGAATTTTGTTAGTACTTCGCCTTTGTATGGAATTGGATCATGAAACTTGACATCATATGCAGATACTCGATCACTGAATTTGAAAAGCAGTGTTCCGTCTTCCATATCATAGACATCTTTGACCTTGCCAGAACCTATGAACTTCATTTTACCCTCGATTTTGAAGCCAGAATAACCGATATAACAATTTTTGAATGGATTTTTAATTATGTAATACCGGTCAGAAACTGTGAGAGCGTTTCTTCTGATCCTATGTATTTCCATGTCGTTTTTGCCAGCCTTTGCCAATCATACTGGAGGTAACAATTCAGGTCCAATAGTCAACGATCCAAGCCTCAAAGTAGACACATTTGTCTCTGGAATACCGAACAGCCCAACTACAATGGCATTTGTTGGAGATGATGTTTTGGTTTTGGAAAGATATACGGGTCTTGTCAGGCTAATCCATAACGGACAGTTACAACCAGAACCTGCGCTAGATGTCTCAGTAGCTCGTGATGGAGAAAGAGGAATGCTTGGAATCACATCTGTCGGAAATACGGTTTATGTTTATTTTACAGCCGCAGAAGTCGATGAGGGGAAGGCGATTGAAAATAGAATTTACAGGTATGAATGGAATGGACTCAAACTAGTCAATCCGATTTTGATAAAGACACTTCCCAGCGATAATTTTTACCATAATGGAGGTGCGATGACTAATTTTGATGGCCAAGTATACGCGGTGATCGGTGACAATGGCAACTATGGGCGATTGCAAAACAGAGATGCCGACGGATGGAGAAACGACACCAGTGTAATACACAGAGTCGATCCTCCAGGATCATACTATGCGATGGGAATCCGGAATAGCTTTGGAATTACTTTTGATCCTGTAACAAAAACTCTATGGGATACAGAGAATGGACCAGATGAATACGATGAGGTAAATCTAGTTCCAGAAAATTTCAATAGTGGTTGGATTGAGATCATGGGCCCTACTAATAATCAAACAAAAATCGACTCGTTACCAAAATATGGAAACTTTGTCTACAAAAATCCAGAGTTTAGCTGGAAAAGAACCGTAGCCCCCACAGGAATTGCGTTTGGAACAAAGCAAATGGGTCAGGAAGACAAGGTCTTTGTTGTTGACTGTAATAACGGAAACCTGTATAGATTCACATTAAATTCAGAAAGAACCGGATTTGTGTTTAGAACACCTGAATTGCAAGACCTAGTTTTGAATGAAGACGACCCAACAGATGAAATCATACTCGGGACTGGATTTGGTTGTGCTACAGACATAGAACAGGGACCAGACGGTTTTCTCTATATCGTGTCTTTGTCTAGTGGAGCAATATACCGATTAGCCTCAGCATCCGTAGAATCAATGTCAACGCCAGCACAAAGCATTTCTGTCGAATATGTTGCCATCATAATTGCAATTATTGGAATAGCAATCGCAATTATAGTGTTAAAGAAACGCAAGTCGTTCTAGTCGTTTTTCGTTTCTTTGACTTGGATTAGTCCTGCATCATGATCATAATTCAGATTAGAATATGGATATGAATTCAAATTGTATGGAGATTTTGGATCAGCATATTCGGTGATTGTGCTAGTTAATGCATCTGCCTGTGATAATTGCGGTCCACGAGCAAAATCTCGTTGGAAATGAGGATCCGATAGTATAATCATCTGTTGTGGTGTTTTTTTGTATAAAATATCCACATAGTCTTTCGTATTTTCTAAACCAAACACATCATGCAATACCCACTCATATGTTGGACCGACAAATACTGGAAGGTTTGGATTTTCTTTTGCCATATTTGCAGTAAATGCTGTTGCCTCAAACTGAGTATTTGTCAAATTTGTTGAAATAACCAGTGTTGTGCAAGCTAGACCAAACACCGCAATTCCAAGAAATGGCATTAGTGTTAGACTTGACTTTTTGATTTTCTTACTGATGTAATCAACAAAATACGCCAGGCCAAGCGAGAATACTGGAAGAAGCATCATCCAGTGAAAATACTGGACAAACCCAATCATGCCAAGAAATACCACATACGGGGCAAACCAAAGTAAAACAAGCCTGTCGCGTTTAATTGCAAATAATCCAATACCCACCAATCCCAAGACAAACAGAATAGGGTCCATTGCCAAGAAGGCTTTTGTCACCTCAAGTAATCCGATACGATTTCGTTGTGTCTGCCAAAACACATCATGAAGCCAATGGTTGGCAAAGTTTCCAGTCACTAGGCTTTGCGCAGGCCAGATCAACGGCAAAAGTAAAACTGGGATTAGCCACAATCCAACCATCTTTTTGCTTTTTGTGCCAGAATAAATCAGATAGATAATCATCGGGATCATTGTAAATGCTGGAATTTTTGTAAAGATTGCCAGCCCCATGCAAACACCAGATGCATAGACAAACTTGTGATTGTCTTTAGAATACATTGCAAATAAAATTGCCAACAATAGAAACGGCAAAAGAATGGAATCCAGCAAGATTCGTCTCATAATCCATGTAATTGGCATTACCGCAAAAAATACGGATGTAAAAACTGCAATTTTTGTATCGTATCTTTTTTGGATTATTTTATAGACAAGAAATGTATCAAACACAGCGACTAACCCCATTAGTAATCGAGGCATTACAAATAACGACTCGATTGAATCCGAATTTGGTTGGGTATTCATTGAATTAGGATATCCAGTTATGAAGAAAAATCCACCAAGAAAAAATTGCCCAAAATACGGATGATCATAGTAAACTCCTTCCTGCGGCCCCTTGCCTTCTAAAACATCAGATGCACGTCTGAGGTATACACCTTCATCATAAAAGATCTCAGGATATCCAGTAAGATTCCAAATATGAGTAAATGCTGCAAGCGACAAAATCATACAAATAATCAAAATTGATTTTTTTGAAGCCAAGGTCTACCCCAAAGAAGAACAGTTAATTTGGCTTTCTTATGATTTTGGAACAAAAATTTATCAATAGATTTGGCAAAGATGTGTCATGCGCGACATAAATGACGTCATGCCAAAGATCCCAGACATGAAATGGGGTGCTCTGACTAACAAATATCCAACAAACAAAAATGTCAAAGAATTAGATAAAATGCTACCACATGACAAAAAATGGCATACGGTATTTGATTTTGAAGACCATGTTTATGTCGATGACGTGCAAGTCTGGAAAAAAGACAAAAAAGCCTGGACTTAGCTGCCCATCATCCCAACCATTTTGGGTGGAATTCTATACTCTTCGGTAACTGAAATGCCATTATCCGCAGTTACCAACACCAAATGCAAAGAGTTGTGCTCTGGTGGAGACAGGATTATTTTTTGTCCCGGAGTTAACACCCCAAGTGATTGTACGTCGCCATCTCCAAAATTCACTAGTACGTTTGTGAGAGGTTTTGAGCCAGTATTTTGAATCATTACTCGAGCGGTAACAAAGAGATTTTGCGGATCTTTGAACGGGTCAACATCAATTTGATATTCAGTCGTAGTGATTATTCCCTTTGATAAGGACAGAGTAATCAACACTCCAATTATTACAATTCCTGCAATACCACCAATAATCAAAAACTTGTACGAGCCCATGACACTAAATTTGGTGAATCTGACTATTAAGACTATTTTCCGCCCTGCTCAGGAATCGTAGACAATGTTGTAGTAGATACAACGTTTGGCGTCTTGCGGATTTGCTTTGTTATGATGTCGGAGACTGCCTTGTGATTTGGACCAATTACTTTGACGAATAAATCATACATGCCGTATGTTCCGTGTGCCTCTTTTACGCCATCAATTTTTAGCAATTCTCGCATGACATCCATTTCATGCGCTGTTTCACATTTTACCAAGACAAAGGCAATTTCCATAATTATTCTCCCTTCATCTCTTCACGGGTTTTAAACTGTGGCTTTATTCCCAGAGTTTCATAGTTGCCAGTAGTGCAAGTAAAGCACATTGAATCGTACGGAATTCCTACTGCATTTGCCAAGTTTTGAGCGTCGTTATATCCCAAAAAGTCAGCGCCAATGTCACTTTTGATTTTATCAATTATCTGCTCTTCTGTTCCTCCTTGGTTTGCACCAGTTGCGAGCTCTTCTTGTGATGGAAAGTCAATTCCGGCATAACATGGATACTTGATTGGAGGATATGTGATCAGCATACTGATTTTTTTTGCTCCTGCACGTCGTAATGCCTTGATGATTGCCTTTGAGCTTGTACCTCTGACCAGACTGTCGTCAATAACTATAACATGTTTGCCATTTATGATTTCACTGATTGGAATTATCCATCGATTAATTTCTACTCTATCAGACTGATGTGGTTCGATAAAGCTGCGCAGTGGTCCTTTCTTGCTGTATCTGTCTTTTAG
>JBJTCW010000147.1:0-19186 GCA_046092065.1 Candidatus Nitrosotenuis sp.
AAACTCACAGCCCGAGAGAGAATTCACCTACTTTTGGATGAGGGCAGCTTTACAGAAATCGATGCATTGGCAACTCATCATTATTATGAATATGACATGCAGAAAAAGAAATTTTTTACAGATGGAGTTGTAACTGGATACGGAACAATTAATGGAAGACAGGTCTTTGTCTTTGCTTATGACTTTACGGTTTTAGGTGGAACTTTGTCGCAAATGGGTGCAAAGAAGATCACAAAACTAATGGATCATGCAGTTCGTACTGGATGTCCAATAATTGGAATTGCAGATTCTGGTGGAGCTCGAATTCAAGAAGGAATCTTGAGCCTTGATGGATTTGCAGACATCTTTTATCATAATGAGCTGGCGTCTGGTGTTGTTCCGCAGATCACTGCAAGCATTGGACCGTCAGCTGGTGGCGCAGTTTACTCTCCAGCAATGACTGACTTTGTGATCATGGTTGAAAAGGCGGGAACAATGTATGTCACAGGTCCTGAAGTAGTAAAAACAGTTCTTGGAGAAGAAGTATCGTTTGAGGATCTGGGCGGTGCAATGACACACGGAACCAAGTCTGGAGTAGCTCACTTTGTTGCGCAAAACGAATACGATTGCTTTGATAAAATCAAAACTCTACTTTCATACATTCCATCTAATAACACAGAAGAAGCACCGCATGTTGTAAATGATGATGATCCAAACCGCGTCGATCATAATCTCATAAACAAGATACCGGAAAACTCACTGCAACCATACGACATGAAGGAAATTCTCTTGTCTGTTGTGGATAATCATCAATTATTCGAAGTACACGAGCTATTTGCACAAAATGTCATAGTTGGGTTTGCAAGAATGAATGGAAGAACTGTGGGAATAGTCGCAAACCAGCCAATGTATCTGGCAGGAGCACTTGACATTGATTCCTCGAGCAAAGCATCTCGCTTTATTCGATATTGCGATGCATTCAACATACCAATCATCACTTTTGTAGATACTCCTGGATACATGCCAGGAACTCACCAAGAACACAACGGTATCATCCGACACGGCAGCAAACTCTTGTATGCATATTGCGAAGCAACTGTTCCAAAAATTACTCTAGTAATAGGTAAGGCATATGGTGGCGCATACATTGCAATGGGAAGCAAGAACCTTCGTACCGACATTAATTATGCATGGCCAACAGCACAAATCGCAGTACTTGGCTCAGAAGCCGCAGTAAAAATCATGAACAAAAAAGAACTTGACGCGGCAAAAAACCCAGATGAACTCAAAAAACAACTAACTGCTGAATTTAACGATAAATTTGCAAACCCATATGTTGCTGCATCAAATGGTTCTGTTGATTCTGTCATTGATCCTGCTCAAACAAGACCAATGCTTATCAGAGCACTTGAAATGCTTGCAAACAAGAGAGACAAACAACTTCCGCGCAAACATGGAAACATAAACCTGTGATACTATGATCAAAAAAGTCCTAATCTCAAACAGAGGCGAAATCGCACTACGTGTAATTCGTACATGCAAAGCATTAGGAATCAAAACTGTAGCAGTATATTCTGATGAAGATTACAATTCATTACATGTCAAAAAAGCAGACGAAGCATATCATATAGGTAAAGCTGCACCAAAGGAAAGCTACCTGAATCAAG
This sequence comes from Candidatus Nitrosotenuis sp., assembly GCA_046092065.1. Classification (GTDB taxonomy): domain Archaea; phylum Thermoproteota; class Nitrososphaeria; order Nitrososphaerales; family Nitrosopumilaceae; genus Nitrosotenuis. The sequence goes on from JBJTCW010000147.1 coordinate 1,647, forward strand.
AAAAAATCCTCGATGCTATTCTAAAGTCAGGATCAGACGCAGTACATCCTGGGTATGGATTTTTGTCTGAAAACTCTGATTTTGCGCAATTGTGCGAAGACAACAAAATCAATTTCATTGGTCCATCAGCTGCATCAATGGATCTCTGTGGTGATAAAATGCGATGCAAAGCAGCAATGTTCAAGGCCAAAGTCCCAACTGTTCCTGGAAGCCCAGACTTGGTAAAAGATGTCCAAGAAGCACTAGATGTTGCAAATGAAATCGGTTATCCAGTTCTACTCAAATCAGTTTATGGTGGCGGAGGAAGAGGAATCCGACTGGTCAATTCTGACAAGGAACTCAAAGAAGCATATGAAACAGTAACTGGTGAATCAATTGCTGCATTTGGAAAGTCTGCAATCCTTGTTGAAAAATTCCTAGAAAAAATCCGACATATTGAATATCAATTAGCTAGAGATAAGCATGGTAACGCAGTACACATCTTTGAGAGAGAATGCTCAATTCAAAGACGTAACCAAAAGCTAATCGAACAGACTCCATCTCCAGTAGTTGATCAAAAAACTAGAGACCGAATTGGTGAGCTTGTAGTAAAAGCAGCTGAAGCAGTTGACTATACAAACTTGGGCACTGCAGAGTTCTTGCGTGCAGACAATGGAGATTTCTATTTCATCGAAATTAACGCAAGATTGCAAGTAGAGCACCCAATTACAGAGCTTGTTTCTGGATTGGACTTGGTAAAACTACAACTAGACATTGCAAACGGAGAGCCAATTCCATTCAAGCAAAATGACTTGCACATGAATGGTTATGCAATAGAATGCAGAATTAACGCAGAGGATACCTTTTTGGACTTTGCACCATCAACAGGCCCAGTACCAGATGTCACAATTCCTTCTGGTCCGGGTGTTAGATGTGATACATATCTGTATCCAGGATGTACTGTTTCGCCGTACTATGATTCTTTGATGGCAAAGCTCATCACATGGGGACAAACATTTGACGAATCAAGACTCCGAATGTTAAATGCATTAAATGACTTTTACATCCAAGGAGTAGAGACATCAATTCCTCTATACAAGACAATCCTAAAGACAGAAGAATACAAGAAGGGAAACCTTTCGACTGACTTTTTAAAAAGGTATGGTATTATCGATAAATTAACTGAAGACATCAAAACAGACCAAAAACAAAAACAAGATGCAGCTATTGCAGGTGCAATAATGCATTCAGAATTCTTTAGAAGCAAGGTAAAATCGTCAAACACACTAAGTCACCGCTGGAAGAGCCATATGGATAGAAGATAAAATGGAATTCAAAATATCTGAAATCGAAGCTACCTTTAATGGACAAGTTCTGCAAAAGACAGGAGAATTTGATTACACCATCAAAATCAATGACACACAACACACATTGAAAATTCTAAAAATGGACACACGTGGAATCGAGTTTGTTCTTGACTCCAAAGTTCACACAGTAAAGTATCTAGAAGCTGGAACTGCACAAATGAAACTAGTCGCAGACGGAACACCATTCACAGTAAACATGCATCACTCGTTAAATGAAATAGTCTACAAGAACTCTGGCGGCGGAGGATCAGCGGATGCACAAGTAGCACTGCATAGCCAAATTCCAGGCAAAGTAGTATCAATTAATGTAAACGAGGGCGACAGTGTCAAAAAGGGAGATGTAGTGTGCGTCTTGGAATCTATGAAAATGCAAGTTTCCGTCAAGTCGCATAAAGATGGCATCGTAAAGAAGATCAAAGTAAAACCAGCCGCATCTGTAGCAAAAAATGACATTTTGGCAGAAATAGAATAAAAAGAAAAAGTTACTTTCCTTTCTTTAGGAAATCAATTATCTCTTGGTAGTTTGGCTCCACTAAGGGACTTTCAGATACCCATCTATATCCCACGGTTCCGTTTTCATCTACGACAAAAATTGATCGTTTGGCAGCATCGTAGCCTTTCACATGCAACAAGTCAGGCATCAAAATGTCATAGTCACGAATTGTCTTTGATTTGTAGTCACCAAGTATTGGATAATTAAAGTGGAACTTTTCTGCAAACGCCTTGTTTGCAAATGGACCATCATTTGATATTCCAATTACCTGAGCGCCAAGTGCAGAGATCTCATCCCATCTGTCGCGAAATGTACACATTTCTGTAGTGCATACGGGAGAGCTTGCGGCAACAAAAAATGACAAGATTACTTTTTTGCCTTTGAACTCGGAGAGGTTTCTCATTTTCAGATCGGTATCTACAAGCTCAAATTCTGGAGCTTTTTCGCCGACATTTACCATACATGAAAAATTTGAAATGCGATATATCAATGATGTCGAGATTAATTTCTGATCGCAAAATTTTGTTCAATTTTTTGCATAGCTTTTTATATAAACAACCGGGTGTCAAGCTGATTTGGTTGGGGAATATGCGGCTAGCTATAGTCATGTTCTTCTGATGTTTGGCTTTGCCATCATGGCTGTAGGTCCTGCACTTTTGATATCACGTATGATCTCTCCTAGGAAACTAAGCAATCCTGTCAAGTTCCTTCCTATGGAAGCAGGCCAGGTACCAAAGGGAGAGGGAAGAACTCACTTTATGATGCAGTATTATGCGTACGTTTTGATGTTTGTTGTATTTGATGTCATGGCAATATTCCTGTATGCATGGGGAAGCTCGCTTTTACAGCTGCCAAAAACTGCTACACTACCAATCATTGCATTTTTGGGAATAATGTTTGCGGCAATGGCATTTGCACTATACCAATCAAAGAGGCGTAACATATGGTAAGTCTTAATATCACTATGAACAAAAAATCGGATAAGGGATTGATTTGCTAAAGGACTTACTAACACCGCAAAACGCAAATGTGTTTGTCGGCAAGCTAGGTGATGTACTTGTAAAAGCAGTTGATCAACCTCTAGGATACGCCATCAACTGGAGTAGACTGTGGTCTTTATGGCCTGTGCATATCGAAACCGCATGCTGTAGTGTAGAATTCGGTGCAGCATCTGGACCTAGATATGACGTAGAACGATTTGGAATCATTGAAGCATTCGGTTCACTAAGACAATGTGATCTAGTTGTAGTTCAAGGAACTATCACAAGAAAGATGGCACCAAGACTCAGACTGGTTTATGATCAGATGCCGGAACCAAAATATGTAATTGCCATGGGCGCTTGTGCAATCACTGGTGGATTATACTTTGATTCATACAATGTTCTTCCTGGAATTGATGGAATACTGCCTGTTGATGTGTATGTGCCAGGCTGTCCTCCTAGACCTGAAACCCTTATCCAAGGTTGTATGTTACTCCAAGAAAAAATCAAGAGGCTAAAGGCTAGGTAATAGTAAATGAGCGTACCAGAAACAAACCCAGTAGAACAACCAGCGCCGCCCGCAACCCCACCAGCGCCTCCGCCAGCAGCAAAACCGGCACCAGTAAAGGAGGTACCACCATTTGAGAAATCAATTGTGGATAAAGTAGAGACCAAGTTTAACGGCAAAGTCAAAGTTGAATTTGTTAAAGAAAATAGAATTAGAATAAAGACGCCAAAAGAGGACGTAATACAAGTAGCCACATTCCTTCGTGATGAAATGCATTATGATCATGCAGAATCTGTGAGCGGTGTTGACTATCCTGCAGACAAAGAAATTGAAGTTGTATATCATCTGGGCTCTTATACAGATCCACAACTTGCAAACCAAGTCTTGGCCTTGGCAACAAGAGCTCCAAGAGAAGAGAATCCAAATCCTGGATTTGATAGCACAAGACTGCCTAGTCTGAGAGATGTGTTTTACAGTGTAGAATTTCATGAAAGAGAATGCTTTGAAATGTTGGGCGTTTTCTTTGAAGGTCATCCAGATAATCGAAGACTACTTCTCCCAGAAGACTGGGCAGATTTACCGCCATTACGCAAAGACTTTAGGATAAAGGGACGATAAAGATGAGCTCCACTTCGCTACCGCCAGGCTTGCAAATTGAAAAAGTAGATGAGAGAATAATGACGCTCAACGTAGGGCCACAACACCCAGGCTCTGGTCACATGAGAATCATTGTCAAAATTGATGGTGACTATATCGTTTCTGCAGATCCTGATCCTGGCTATGTCCACAGAGGAGAGGAAAAAATGGCCGAATACCGCAACTATATTCTCAATATACCACACTTGGAGCGACCTGTAATTCATGATTCTTGTAATGTACTGTATCCGTATTGCCTTGGAGCGGAGGAATTACTTGGCCTAGAAGTGCCAGAGCGCGCGAAATATCTCAGAGTAATCGCATCAGAGCTGAACAGATGTGTCTACATACAATATTGGCTTGCAATTTATGGAATCTTTTTGGGCCACTCTACAATGTTCATGTGGCCGGCAGGAGACAGAGAGCTACTCATAGACATGCTAGAAAAAATGACAGGAGCTCGCGTCACACACTCGTATTTTGTTCCAGGTGGAATCAGAAATGATGTTCCAGCAAACTTTGAAGATATGTTGCTCAAGCGTGTTAATTATTTTGAAAAACGTATCAAAGAATATGCCGCAGTATTTTATGACAACCCAATTCTAATTTCAAGAACACGAGATGCAGGAAAACTATCTAGAGAAGATGCAATACGACTAGGTACAACTGGCTCTACACTTCGAGCAAGCGGTGTCAATTTTGATCTCAGAGTAAAAGAACCATATGATGCGTATGGGGAACTGGATGTCAATGTACCCGTACTCAAAGAAGGTGACTCGTATGCACGTTCCAAGATTCCATGGCTTGACATGTTGGAATCATGCAACATTATCCGACAAGCACTACAAAAGATGCCAAAGTCTGGTTCTGTGCGAGTAAAACTAAAGCCAAACCCAAAGGGCGGAAACGACGAAGTCTACAAACGAGTCGAATCTGGACGTGGCTCACTTGGATGCTATATTGTATCTCGCAATACTCCTGAACCGTACAGACTAAAGCTGAGTGTGGGCTCGTTTAGAAACCTGATTTGCTTACCATATCTACTCAAAGGCGAAAAACTAGGAAACATGCCTGCAGTGTACTGGAGCTTGAATTATTGGCCAGTGGAGGCTGACAGATAAAATGTCTACAATCGCGCCAAAGTTCAGATTTAGTTATTTTCTAAAGTCAATAACTGACAATGCGTTTTGGGCAGTAATACTACTGACCCTAACTGGCATTCCGTTTGTTATGACGTTACTATTCTATCTGGAATTGCCAGTAATTGATGATGAATTAATGACACCATACTTGGCATTAACAACAATAGCAGATCCTGCAAGACAAATACCACTCATCAAGTCTCTGTTACATACAGACTTCTTTAGAATCGCAGCATTTCCTGGATTTGGGTTTGCAGCACTAATTGCAGCAGGAACTATTTTTGTCGAAAGAAAAATGCTTGCAAAACTACAGCTTCGTGTAGGCCCATTTTACTGCGGAAAAATCGAAGGTCTTTTACAATTAATGAGTGACGGAATCAAGCTACTATCAAAGGAAATCATCATTCCAGCAAAAGCAGACAAGCCAATCTTTTGGGCAGCTCCCGTTCTCTTTGTTGCAACTGCAGCTGCGTTTGTATCGTTAATTCCAGCAGCTCGCGGAGGATGGGTAGTTGCAGATGCCGACGTGGGCCTTCTTGCAGTATTTGCAGTAATAGGATTCTTCCCTGTTATCACAGTTCTCTCAGCATGGTCTGCCAACAGCAAATTCCCATTCATTGGCGGCATACGTGCATTACATCAAATGGTATCATTTGAAATTCCATTAATTCTGTCAGTTCTTGGCGTAGTGATTCTCACAGGCACACTAAACCTGACCCAGATTGTCGAGTCTCAGTATCACTTTTGGTGGATTTTATTCATGCCTATTGGCGCAATTGTGTTCTTTATTGCAATGCTTGCTGAATTAGAAAGAATTCCATTTGACTTGCCAGAGGCAGAAAGTGAAATTGTCGCAGGCTGGCTAACAGAGTTTTCCGGCATGATGTATGGATTGGTACAACTTGGAAGCTATCTGAAATTATATGCATTTGCAGCTCTCTTTACGGTTTTGTTCTTGGGTGGATGGAGTGGACCAAACATTTGGCCAGCATTCCCAGAAGAAATAATCCAAAATGGTATTGTAATGGGACCAGTCACTGCTCACTTCCCAGGTCTGCCGCTATTGGATCAGCAAATGCTCAATGATGTATTGTGGTTTACACTCAAAGTAGCAGGTGTTATCTTTTTCATCTTGTTGCCGAGAGGTGTATTCCCAAGAATCAGAATTGATTTGCTCTTACACATTGGTTGGTACAAATTAATCGGTCTTTCCTTTGTTAACATCTTTATAGCACTCGCCTTGGTGTACGCTGGGGTATTAGGTCCAGGAGGAATTTTGTAAAATGGGCACAGCAACTGGAATTATCAAAGCATTAAACTCTGGAATCAAACACATGGCAACAAAAAGATTCACACTACGATACCCAGAACAAAAACTCAAGCTAGTGGGCGATGGATATCAGTTTGATCCAAGCACTGGTGTTGGCATTGCGGGATACAAGGGACGACACATGCTATTTCATGATCATTGTACTGGATGCCAACTATGCTCAATTGCATGCGAAGGTGTAGCAGAGGCAATTGCAATGGTCAAAGTCCAAGAAGACTGGAAGCAAAACAAAAAGGCAATCATGCCACAAATTGACTACGGCAAGTGCGTTTTCTGTGGTTTGTGCGTAGATGCATGTCCATTTTATGCGCTATACATGACAAACGACTATGAATTATCGTCATTTACCAAGGAAGGCCTGATTTACACACCTGCACAACTACAGGTAAAGCCAAACATCGCACAAGATGTCGAACTCAAATTCGATAACCCAAGAGGCGCAACACATGGCTGATGCAGTTTTTTTGGGACTGGCAATAATCACAATTGGCTCAGCAATTGCAGCACTTGAAGTTCGCTCACTTATCTATGGTTCTATTGCACTGATGGGAACCTTGGGTGGAATAGCTGGATTCTTTTTGCTACTTGATTCGCCATTTGTCGCGATGTTTCAGATTGCAGTGTATATTGGCTCTATTGCGGTATTGATTCTGTTCACTGTAATGCTTGTGCGAAGAGAACTCATCTTTATCAAAATTGAAGACAAGAGAAGACGTTATGCAGGAATTGGCCTGATGCTTGCATTGATGTTAGGTCTAGGTGCAATCATTCTAAGCTCTGGCATAAAGACAATAACAACTGATGAACCACCAGTGGACTTTAGAAAAATTGGAGAAGACTTTTTGATATATTATTGGCCGGCACTTGTACTAATGGGACTTATCTTGGCATCATCCGTAATTGGTGCGCTGACTTTGGCAAGAAGGGAGGATTTGACAAATGACCAACACAATCCTTGACTTTCTAATCGTATCGATTGCATTGCTTGCAATTGGAATCTATGGAATTTCTGTGAAAAGAAACGCAATTCGCATGCTTTTTGCAGTAGAAATGATAGTTAATGCAGCAAACCTGAACTTGGTTGCATTTGCCAGATTTTTACCTAATAGCCAGGGCCAGACGTTTGCATTGTTCTCTATTGCAATTGCAGCTGCCGAGGTAGCTGTAGGTCTTGCACTGATCATCGTTGCATATCGCATGTACAAAAATGTCGATATTGCTGAATTTAGGAGCTTGAAGGGATAATGGAATACGCCTTACTTCAGGCAGTCTTCCTGCCCTTGTTACTGTCTCCAATAGCCTACCTTTTGGGTAGAAGAATGGGTCCAACTGTTACCACGTGGTTTACGTTTGGAGTTTTGCTGTACTGCACATTTTTGGTAATTGACGTCTCACTTTCTGGCAGCTATTCCGAGCATTATACCTGGACCAAGCTGTTTGGCGAATTTGGATTCAAGCTTGACGGTCTTGCAATTCCATTTGCAGTAATTATCTATGTACTCAGTACTGTTTTGGCATTGTACTCAAAACCATACATGATACACAAATTCCACGAACTATACGAAGAACACGTACATCACTCTTCATCTAGCTCTGGCCAAACAACAGTGACTGAATCTGGCGGAATGTCTGATTATGTCAACAAGCAATCTGGTCTGTACTTTGCATTGTATCTGGTATTTGCAATGGGAATGCTTGGAACTGTTCTTGCTACTAACCTGATTGAATTCTATGTCTTCTTTGAGGTCATGCTGATCCCCGGTTTCTTCTTGGTCGCATTCTGGGGTGATGGTCCACGACGAAGAATCTCTTTGATGTTCCTGTTCTGGACACATGTTGGTGCAGTTGTGTTGTTGTTAGGATTTTTGACAATTGGTCTTGCAGTTGGCAGCTTTGACTTTACGGCAATCTCGGAGGCAAAAATTCCGCAAAACGTTTTGATGCTTGCAGCAATTGCTATAGTACTAGGCCTTGCAGTAAAGATGGCCGCGTTTATCTTCCACATTTGGTTGCCATATGTTCACGGTGCGGCACCAACGCCAATCAGTGCTTTATTGTCTCCTGCAATGATCGGAATTGGAGCTTATGGCGTCTTTAGATTAATCGTAGAATTTTTGCCTGGAACATACGAGCAGATGGCAATCTGGCTGCAGATATGGGGCCTTGCAACCATGATTTATGGTGGAGCAATGGCACTAATGCAGGACGACGTCAAGCGACTCTTGGCGTATTCCAGTGTCAGCCAGATGGGCTATATCCTATTTGGAATTGGTTCATTTTCTGTTCTAGGACTTGCAGGTGGCGAGTTCATGTACGTGACTCACGGCTTGGGCAAAGCTCTCCTCTTCATGACTGCAGGAATTTTGATTGTACAATGTGGCACTAGAAGCATGACAAAACTTGGCGGTCTTGCAGGAAAAATGCCAATAACTGCAGTTTGTGGTGTAATTGGAGCTTTAACAATCGCAGGTGTTCCACCAACAAGCGGATTCATGGGAGAATGGACTTTGTTTGCAGGAGCATTAGACACTGCAATAAAACAACACTCTACAATACGTCTAGTTACATTTGGTCTTGGCTTAGTTGCAACAGTAATTACAATGTCTTACATGCTTTGGATGCTAAAGCGAGTGTTCTTTGGAAAACTACCAGAACATCTCTCACATGTCAAAGAAGCAAGCTGGTACATGACTGCGCCAATGATGGTCTTGGCAGGATTTAGTGTTGTAGTGGGACTATACCCTGACATCTTCTTCAAGGATATCTTACCATACATGAAAGGAGTGCTTGGTGCATAATGGATGCAAACTTTTTAGGATTTTTGCCAAGCTTTGCGCCAACTAGCGCATGGCTAGTTTGGATTCTGCCTTTTGTTGGAGCATTAATCATTCCAGCAGTAGGCAAGGCAACACAACGCGGAACTGGATGGGCGGCAATTGCGTTTGCTCTAATGAGTGCAATTTCAGCTGCAACATTACTTCCTGGTGCACTGGAATCACACGAAGTTCATGACCAAGTAAACTGGATCACATCAATTGGAATCAAGGCAGGAGTGCTAGCAGATCCACTGGCCGTCATAATGGCAAATGTAGTGGGATGGATTGCATTTTTGATTGTAGTGTATGGTACCGGCTACATGAAAGGCGACAAGGACATTCCAAGATTCTGGTTCTGGATGATGTTCTTTATTGGCTCTATGCAGATCATTGTACTATCTGATAATTTGCTAATGATGTTCTTTGGTTGGGAAGGCGTAGGTCTTGCATCATATGCATTGATCTCATTCTGGTACAGAGACAAAGACAAGGACCATGTTGGAGTAAAGGGCAGAACAGTACTTGGATTACAGGACTATTACTCCCCAACACACTCTGGCATGAAGGCATTCATCATGACCAAAGTAGGAGACATTATGATGCTAGCTGGCATGTTTATGATATTTTCATTTGCGGGAACATTTGGATTCAGAGAACTACTCAATGACACTACATGGGCTACACAAATGCAAGCTCAAGGCTTGCTGGTGCCGGCAGCTGTTTTGCTATTTGGTGGCGCAATCGGAAAATCTGCACAATTCCCGCTAAACGAATGGCTACTGGAAGCAATGACTGGACCGACAGCAGTCTCTGCATTGATTCACGCAGCAACAATGGTAAAGGCAGGTGTGTTCTTGGTCGCAAGAATCGGGCCACTCTTCTTTGCACTTGCAGCAATGGGCTTTTCGATGGACCAGTTCTTCGAAGTAATCGCATGGGTCGGTGGCATCACTGCATTATTGCTAGCAACACAAGGAATGGTAAACACGGAAATCAAAAAGGTCCTTGCGTATTCTACTGGTTCACAAATTGGCTACATGATGATGGCAATGGGTGTTGCTGGATTATCACACCAGTACGTTGATGGTTACACTGCAGGATTCTTCCACTTGATATCTCATGCAATGTTCAAGGCATCGCTCTTCATGGCTGCCGGCTCGTTACTACATGTAGTTGGATCTAGATTCATGACAGACATGGGCGGACTACGAAAACACATGAAAAAGACATATGCGTTCATGTGGGCTGCAGGCCTTGGTCTGATGGGCGCTCCATTCATCACGACTGGATTTTGGAGCAAGGATGCAATCTTTGGAGCAGTCTACGAATCTGGCAATACTTGGGCAATGCCATTATTTGGAATAGCAGTACTTACAGCAGTTATCACCACTTTCTATACAACAAGAATGATTGGTATGGTCTTCTTTGGAGACAAGTCCAAGCACATTGAGCACATGGAAAAGGAAGGACATCACATTCACGAGGCATCATTATCCATGTGGGTTCCATATGGAATCTTGGCAGTACTCACAATCGGTATTGGTATCATAGGCCTGACTGCAGAGCATGGCATCCACGAATTATTCTCAGAATATTTGGGCGGAACATTCCATATAGAAACAGAACATGGACCTGTACAAGACAACGGATTGCCAGCATTCTTGGAAGGAATCAACCCAGTCGCACTAATTGCATCACTGTCGGCATTTGCAATTGGAATCTCATTGGGCTATGTCTTCTATATCGGAAGATTTGTAGACCCAGTCAAGTTTGTAAACTCAAACATTTTCTTTTACGCAATTCACAAGACTTTGCTAAACAGATGGTACCTCAACGCAATAGTATACTGGTGCTTTGTAGTGGCGCCATTATGGCTTGCAAGAGGAATCTGGAGATACTTTGAGAGATACGCAATTGACTTGGGTCTCAACGTTGGAATTGAAAAATCCGTTGGCTGGAGTGCCAAAGTAGTCCAGAAAGCACAGACAGGTGTTACACAGTCTTATCTTTACGTATTTGGAGCGGGAATACTAGCCATAGTATTGTTCCTGTTTTTGTAGGGTGAAATCATGATAGAAATAACATCTACTCCAGTTGTCTTGATTGCAATTCTTGGTACGATCGGCATGCTTCTGCCAGTGATGAGTGTATTCAGAAAAGAGAAAGGCTCCAACTCACTATATGCGGCAATCGCATTTGGCGCACTGATTGCATCAATTGGTTATGTTGGCTATGAAATAGTATCAAATCATCTTCCACCAGCAGCTGTATTTTCTAAAGATGTTCTGGCAAATGATTCCTTTAGCGGACTGTTTGCTATAGCAATGCTAATTGTTGCAATAATCACTACTGCGGGCTCGTTTAATTTCATGCGTGGACAGGCTCACCCACCAGTGTACTATTCATTAATTTTGTTATCTACAATAGGAATGGTCCTAGTCGCATACTCGACGGACCTTGTGATGTTATTTGTAGCATGGGAGCTAATGTCAATTCCAACATATGTCTTGGCTGGATTTATGAAAAAGAATCCAAGCTCAAACGAGGCCGCACTAAAGTACTTCCTCTTTGGCGCACTATCCTCTGCAATCATAATTTACGGAATCTCTATTGTTTACGGTCTCACTGGTTCTACAAACATTGGAGATGTCATGACAGGCCTTGGTCACATAGATCCGTCAATGATGCCGCTCGCTATTCTAGCAGTCGGCCTGTTCATTGCAGGATTTGGATTCAAGATGGGCCTTGTTCCATTCCACATGTGGCTTCCAGATGCATACGAAGGTGCACCGCCAACAATCACTGCTTTACTGGCAGCTGGAACCAAAAAGGCAGGCTTTGCAGCTGCACTCCGAGTAATAATAATGGGCACAATAGCATTGCAGCTAGACTGGACATTTGCACTGGGTATTATTGCAGTAATGACAATGACTGTTGGAAACATTGCAGCCATAATGCAAAAGAACATTTCCAGAATGCTTGCATATTCTAGCATTGGTCATGCAGGATACATCCTAATTGGTCTAGCAGTTGCTCCATTTACCGCGTTAGGAATACAGGGTTCTTTGTTCCACGTTTTGAATCATTCCGTTATGAAGGGCGCCGCATTCATTGCTATAGCTGGCATTGTTACTACGCTTGGTGTTACAAACATCGACAAGCTAAAGGGCTTGGGAAGAAAGATGCCTATTACATCACTAGGCCTGGTAATCTCGTTATTGGCACTGGCAGGTGTTCCACCAACTGCTGGATTTTGGAGTAAACTGTTATTGTTTGGCGCCGCACTAGAGCCTGGATTGCCATCATGGGCAGGCTGGCTTGCAATAGCAGGTGTTCTCAACTCTGCATTATCTCTAGCATACTATGGTTGGATAATTAGAAAAATGTACTTTGAAGGAGAAACGGAAAAGAGAATCAAAGAGCCAAAGTCAATCATTGGAGTAATGATATTCTCAATAATCTTCCTAGTTGCAATTGGTGTCTATCCAGACCCAGTAATAGAATTCACAAAGAATGCAGTACCAGTACTTGGAAACGTACTAACTATTAGTAAGTAATCTAGAGTTTCAGAGTGGTAAGTCTTAGCAAATATTCCAAGTGAGATTTTGCGTCATTATCTGGAATGATTCTAAGACTTGAAGCTGCCTTTTCTGCATAGTCTTTTAGCATTTTTTCCATGTGATTGAAAATATCGCGCGGGTCCATGCTTCGCTTTACTAGTAAATTGAAGAGCTTGTCCTCATTTTTCCAATCAATTAGATCATCTCTTATTTGATATGCGATTCCTACATTTCTGCCGTATTCTGATAATGCAACAATTTGGTCCTCGGTCCCACCTCCGATGATAGCACCCAGTCTTGATGATACCTCAAATGCAGTTGCTGTTTTGTATTCCATTACCTTGACATAATCATCAAATGTCAGGTCTTGGCTTGTCTCAAGCCTTGTCTCCAAGACTTCGCCTTCACTCATCAGCATTGCAGTGTTTGCTAAATCTTTGGTGATCCTTGGATTGTCTAGTCTGGATGAAATATTCAGTATTAGTCCTAGGACAAAATCACCAGTCAGTATACTGGTATTGTATCCATATTTGATGTGGAATGGGTCTTTGTGCCTTCGCGATGTTTCATTGTCGATAATATCGTCATGAATTACGGATTCCGTGTGAAGGAATTCCACTGCACAGCCTGCTGTTAGAGCACGCTCATCTATTTTACCTACAGACTCTGCAGCCAAAAGCAAAATCAAAGGCCTGATTCTTTTTCCGCCTTCAATAGCATACATCAAAGGCTGCATGAATTCGGATTTGGAATACAGAGATAATTCAGATTCTAATGCTTTGTCTATTTTTTGGATATACTCTTTGTATGTATCTAGTAATGGATTGATTTTCAGATTTTTTCGATCCAAAAAGCTGCACTCGTCCGATCTCTTCGCTTACAGTATTAATAGTTGTAGGTGCTCCCGCCGGGATTTGGACCCGGGATCTCCGCCTTGAAAGGGCGACATGCTTGACCGGACTACACCACAGGAGCCCGCTTGCATCGCCGTATCTAGAACTTAAAATCGTTTGTACATGAAAGATTTTTTTATTGGCATCGATTGGTCATATTATGAATTCTCTTGCAAAAAAAATTGATCAACTAATCGAACAAAAAAGCTTGCTAAAGCATCCGTTTTACCAAATGTGGTCAGATGGAAAACTCTCCAAGCAAATGCTTGCAGGCTATTCCAAAGAATATTTTCAAATGGTAAAGGCAGTTCCAATATTTGTTGGACAGATTGCCAAGTTTACTCCACAAAACATGATTGATGAAATCCAGGCAAACCAGCAAGAAGAAGCAGAACATATTACTCCATGGACTCACTTTGCGGTTTCTCTAGGCGTAAATGACGTAGACTCTTACGTGGCACCACAAATGACTATGCACGCAGTATCTGAACTGTCAGGCTTGATAACCTCACTTGAATCCGGCGCTGTAGCAATGTATGCATTTGAAAAAGAAATCCCAAAGATCAGCCACACAAAACTAGATGGTCTGGCAAAATTCTATAACATTACTGAAGATTCTGCAACAGAATACTTTAGACTGCATGAAGAAGCAGACGTTCGACACGCGGCAACATGGGAAAAAATCTTGGACAAAATCCCAGAAGAAAAACATGATGAATTTCTGGCAATAGCGGAAAAATCACTAGATGCACAAAATCATCTTTTGGACAGCTGTTACCAGAATTATTGCACATCTCTATAACTTTTATACACAACACAAACCTGTTTTGTCAGGGCCCATAACTCAGCTTGGTAGAGTAACCGGCTCATAACCGGTGAGCCAAGGGATCGAAGCCCTTTGGGCCCATTTTTCTTTGAATAACGGGATAATCAATAAAAGAAGTCATATCCGAATATCATTGGCCGCAATGAAGAATCAGAGTTATATCTGAAAAATGATGTGAAGGCATTTGACTGAGCTGCCAAATTATGATTGGACTTGTTTTTGGACCTTGTCCAAGACAGAACTATCAATCAGATTTTGCTCATACAGAATCTTTGCAACTTGCACGATATCCAACAAATGATGCATTGTAACTCCTTCCTGGAGTAAGGCCTTATCAGCACCTTCCAATCTATTTACAATGACGTAGACATCAGTAATTATGGCTCCAGACTTTTTGAGTTCTTTAATTCCATTTATGACCGAGCCGCCAGTAGTTGCAACATCATCTACTAGAAGAATTCTATCGCCAGACTTGACAATTCCTTCAACCAACTTGCCAGTCCCGTATTCTTTTGCCTGGGATCTGACATAGACCAAGGGCTTTACCAAGTCATATGCCAAAGATGATGCAATCACAAGACCTCCGGTAGGCACAGATGCCACAGAATCAATATTATCAAAGCCAATCTGTTCTGATATCATATTCTGCAAATGCTTTATCATGTGTCTAAACTGGTGCGGATAACTTGGAACCAGTCTCAAGTCTACATAATAGGAGCTCTTTTTGCCGCTAGCCAGGGTAAAGTCGCCGAACTTGATTATGCCGTTTTGATGCAAAAAGGTTGCAAACTCTTTTACAAACTCCATACCAAAATTTACTAAACTGGATTTATTTTGCTTTGTTTTGTGGGGTAATAGTGCCTGAAATCTGGTTAAACTATGGAATGACAGACGTCGTTCTTGATATAAAGGCAGAAAATCTGGACCAAAAAATTGAGCTCGACACTCCTATTCTTGATAATGCGCAAGTCTCTGAAAAACTAGACAACCTAGATGTCACAAAACCCCTGACACTTGTAACGCTGAATTATACTTCTGCAGTTCAAAAAGCACTATCGGTAATTTTTGCAAAATGTGCAGAAAAATCCGTACCGCGACCAAAGATTTTTGCTGACAAGCAAATCATGAATCTAGTCAGGGCAAACCTTCCACCAGAAAGCCAAGTTTTGGCATTTGAGGGAATTGAAAATGTAGACTCTAATCTCGTCTTTGTTGGGGAGATGGAGTTTGATGGATTATTCGGATTTGATACTGTGGCAACAAGGCTTTTGAAAAGATTTGGCAAGGATCAAATGCTTGCAGCATATGAAAAAAGGCAAGGAAATCTACCAAATTCAGGCAAGGAAACACAAAGCATCGAAATAGCAAAAACATTTGCAAGTACGTTTGAGATATCTGCAATAGAAATAGCTGCAAGCCACAAAGGAATTGCAGACATTTCCATCGGACACCCATCAAACACCATATCAATATCAAAAACAATGGCTGGATTTACAAAATCAATAGAAAAACACAGAACACTACTAATTAGTACTGGGAAAGATGCAAGCAACGATACTTTGGGCAGATCCTTAAACTCGCTTTGGAATTGTTTTAGTACAATACGTGATGAAGGACTTGCGATTTTGCTTGGCGAGTGTAGGGCAGGAATTGGCTCTGAGGCAATGCGCCAATTCATAGAAGGACGAATGAGCATAGAACGATTGCAAAAACCAGCAAAATATGTGGATGGAATGGAAGATCTCTTGTATTTGTCAGAAATTCAAAAGAAAATGCAAGTAGGCCTAGTCTCTGTATTGCCAGAGTTTTACATCAAAAAGCTCAACATGATGTCATTTGACGGAGTAAAAGAAACGTTGGAATATGTACTAAAACATCAGGGGGCAAGACAAAAAGTGTCTATTGTTCCAGATGGTGCAAGAATTCTGTTAGCCCCAAATTGAGAACGGCAACGGTGCACACAATATTGCCAATATCACAACTATGACGTATAACAATTTTCTGTTCTTTGATAATGGTGACACATCATCTAATGGTCGCACGCTCATGTTTCGTATACTAAACATCAAAATGAAAATTGCCATCATCTCATAGTGCAGCAAAAACAAAACTCCAACACTTGCATAGGTTGCAATTCGATGAATCTTCTCGCCAAACATTACTCTTGACATATGTCCTCCATCAAGCTGCCAGGCAGGAAGCAAATTCAAAAATGTGATCAAAAATCCAAGCCATGCTGCAAACAAAACTGGAGACATCAAAACCTCTACATTGGGACCTGCTTTGCCAAACGACGCAAGGGCAACCTGCATGAAAATACTATCGCTTAGCTTTTGCAGAGAACCTGGAGGCAACTGCGCCGCAATGGTAGGATCTAACACTGGAGATGTATATGCACCATAAAATGACACCAATACCGCAATGACAAGACCTGCGATTGGCCCTGCTATTGCAACATCAAATACAATGTCTCTGTTTATCATCAATCCGCGAGACTGGATCATTGCACCAAATGTGGGCAAACCAATTACAGGAATTCCTGGAATGAAATAGGGCCAAGATGTGCGTATTTTGTGCATTTTTGCCGCAATTAGGTGACCTGCCTCATGCACACCCAAAATTCCAACAAGCGATATTGTATACAAAACAGCAAAGTCTAACGGGTCACC
The DNA here is from genome assembly GCA_046092065.1 of Candidatus Nitrosotenuis sp. Classification (GTDB taxonomy): domain Archaea; phylum Thermoproteota; class Nitrososphaeria; order Nitrososphaerales; family Nitrosopumilaceae; genus Nitrosotenuis. Next base: position 18,846 of record JBJTCW010000147.1, read on the forward strand.
AATGTGAATAAGACTATTCACTCCTAGTGTTTTGTAATATCCATCAATCATGACAAATGATACTACAACCCCAAACAAAATTCTCTGAATCCAAGCGCGCGAAAGTCTTTTTTTCTTGTTGTTTTCTGGAGGCAATCTATTGACTTGGATTATGGTTTTATCACCAATACTTCGCACAAAACAGATTACGCCTATTGACTCGAGTTTTTGCGCAAGTACAACAAACTTTTCTTTGAAATTAGAGTCTACTATCTCAAATTCCATTTTCTCCAATGTGGTGTTAATTCCCTGAATCTGAAATATAGCTGATACTGTAGAAATTACTCGTTCTTGTGTGGGCT
>JBJTCW010000148.1:0-9224 GCA_046092065.1 Candidatus Nitrosotenuis sp.
ATCAGAGTCTTATCATGGAAATTACAGTAAAACAAATGTATCAAATCGAGGAAAATGGACACCAGATGGGCTTTCCAAGACAGCTAATGATGGAAAACGCTGGAGCATCGATGGTCAAAAGAATTGTGGAAAAGTTTCCCGACATTTCAACAAAAAAAGTTCTAGTCTTTGCAGGACTCGGAAATAATGGCGGAGATGCACTAGTAGTTGCAAGGCACCTGGCGGGCTATGGTACCAAAGTTACTGTTATCCTGCTTGGCAACCCAAAAGACATCAAAACCATAGAATGCAAAACAAACTGGCAGGTCTTGGAAAAAATGAACTCTGTTCAGCTAGGCTTTGGTCCTGGAGATGCGGCAAACTTTGATGTAGATATCATAATTGATGGAATCTTGGGTACTGGAATCTCTGGTGATATCAGAGAACCGCACGCATCAGCAATTGATCTTATCAACAAAACTCAGGCATTCAAAGTGGCAGTAGATGTTCCGTCTGGCGTTGATCCGGATACAGGCAATACTGCAAACAAGTATGTCACAGCAGACATGACTGTGACATTTCATAAAATGAAGCGAGGAATGCCAAAGAAAAAAGAACTATGCGGAACAATCTTTGTTGAAAAAATTGGCATACCACCAGAAGCCGAAGTCGGGGTACTATGAAAGTCCACCAAGTTCCTGTGGGAAATATGCAGAACTTTACCTATGTTATAGAAGATGAAAACACCAGCGAAGGAATCATAATAGATCCGTCTTGGGAGCTTGACGAAATAATGAGAGTTGTGCAAAAAAACAATATCAAAGTAAAATACATTGTAAACACACATCACCATTTTGATCACACCATAGGAAATGATACCATCAAAAACGAAACCGGTGCATCTATACTGCAATACAAAACCTCGACAATAAAGCACGACTTGGAAGTCTCTGATGGTGATGCCATAAAGTTTGGAGACTCGGAGCTCGCAGTGATATACACTCCGGGACACTCCAAAGACAGTATGTGTCTTGTGGGTGATGGCAAGATCTTTTCAGGAGACACTTTGTTTGTTGGTGCGTGTGGTAGAGTGGATCTACCTGGAGGAGATGTACGAGAAATGTATCATAGCCTTGTTAACATATTGCGCAAAATGGATGACAATCTGGTAGTATATCCAGGACACGACTATGGTTCTACTCCAACTTCTACAATAGGCTCACAAAAGAAAATGAACTTTGTAATGCAGCCAAGAACCGAAGCGGAATTTCTGGAAATCATGGGTATTAGCTAATTGCACAAGGACATTGATGTTTTTGGACCAAACCAGAAAGGCAAAGAATTCCTAGGGCAATTAGAAAAAAAACAGTTTCTCTTTTCTTTTGTCATATCATATACTGAAACCTGTACAATTCCAGGAATTACAGTAGCTGGAAAAACACCAGAGGTTTTACCATATACCTCGCCAGCTGATGCAGAATTTCTAAACTTTGGATACTGCAAGTGTATCAATGCAATACCGATGACTCCTGATGGCAAGCCAACACCTGCACTATTGACAAAAACAGCATTAGAATCCGCAAGCATTCCAAATATTGTGATAAATGCAGGAAGCAAAATTGCACCACAACTGCCGTGCTTTGAAACAGGACTCCCATATGGAAAAAACATCGCAACAGAACCAGCAATGTCATTGGATGATGTTACTCATGCAGTTGAATATGGAAGATTGATTGGTCGAAGTCTTGGCGCTACTACTGATTGTTTGGTTATTGGCGAAAGCATTCCAGGTGGAACCACAACTGCGCAAACAGTACTGACTTCACTGGGAATAAACGGAACTGTAAGTAGCAGCATGCAAGAAAATCCAGTATCAATAAAACAAAAAATTGCAATCGATGCAGCAAAGAGGACAGATTCCAAAAACCCATTTGATATTGTTGCAAATGGTGGTGATCCGATGATTCCGACAGTTGCAGGAATTCTCAGTACTGCATCTGCCCAAACCAAAGTTATTCTTGCAGGTGGTACACAAATGGCGGCTGTCTTGGCGTTTAGCAAAATTACCGGATATCACAAAGACAATGTTGCATTAGCTACTACATCATATGTAACAGATGATCCGACATCAAATCTTGTGCAAATGGTATCGCAAATTGATGATATTCCTGTTTTCTCAGTCAAGCTAGTCTTGGGTAATTCCAAAATCGACGGACTAAAATCATATGCAAATGGATTTGTAAAAGAAGGTGCAGGCGCTGGAGGTGCATCGCTTGCTGCAATGCTCAAAATTGGCATCAGCTCCGAGCAATTACTGGAACTGACTGAAAAACAGTACCGTGAAATTATTTCACAGTAACTGATTTTGCCAGATTTCTTGGATAGTCTGGGTCTGTGTTCTTTTCTATTGCGCTGTAATACGACAACAGCTGGATTGGTATAATCTCAATTAATGGATATAGCGAATCATCTATTGTTGGGATTTGTATCCAGTGATCATAAATGTCGCTTGGTTTATCAGAGACTCCAATGATTTTTGCACCACGTGCCTTGATCTCTCGTGCGCTAGTCAGAGTATCATTGTAGGTAAAGTCATTTGGATTTATGATTACAACATAAACACTAGAGTCCATCAGCGCAAGCGGACCGTGTTTTAGCTCGCCACCAGGAATTCCTTCAGCATGAATGTATGATAATTCTTTTAGCTTTAGTGCAGATTCTGTTGCAATTGGATAGTGAACGGCTCTGCCCAAAATGTAAATGTCTTGTACATCTTTGAGCTCCTTGGCAATTTCTTTTATTTTAGAGTGATCAGCCAGTACCTTTGCAACTGATGATGATATTTTTTCTCCATCCATATTGATGCAACCATCGCATAGTTTTTTGGCAATCTTGTAGATTATGCTTAGTTGTGCTGTAAAGCTCTTTGTCGCGGCAACTCCTATTTCTGGGCCGCAACCCATTCCAATTACTACTGCAGATTCCTGCGCAAGCGATGATGTCAAAATATTAACAATCGATAGAATCTTGGCGTTTGCCTTTTTTGCTATCTTGACTGCTTCTAGTACATCTGCACTCTCACCGCTTTGAGATATTGCAATTAGAATAGAGTTTGGCTCTATTGTTTCCGGAGTAAATGATAATTCGCTAGATATGATTGGCTCTACTTTTATTTTGGCATATTTTTGCCACAAGTATTTTGCAACAAGGGCTGCATTGTAGCTAGTACCGCTACCGGTAACGTAGATGCTTCTAGCATGTCTGATGAATTCCGTAGCGGTATTGATGGCATCTATTGATTTTTCGCCAGCCTGGATTATTGTTTCTGGCTGCTCTGAGATCTCTTTGATGGTAAAGTGCGCATAGTCTCCTTTGTATGCATCTGCAAATTCCTTTGAAACCTTGGTTACTTGGTGCTTTACCGCATTTCCATCAAAATCAAATATCTGAACGCCGATTCTGTCCAGTATTACAAGCTCGCCATTATCCAGATAAATCGCATCATCAGTTTTTTCGATAAATCCCAAAACATCACTGGATAGGAAAAATCCCTTTTTGCCAATTCCAATTATTAATGGTTCATGGAATCTAGCGGCTGATAATATTCCATTTTCAAACATTGCAACAAACGCGTAATGTCCTTTGAGATTGGATACTGTCTTTATCATGGATTGTTTTACATCATGGGTCTGATCATAATTATACTGCAAAAGATTTGCAATTACCTCGCTGTCCGTCTGACTCTTGAAAGAATATCCTCTTTTTTCTAGATCGGACTTGAGCTCTTCATAATTTTCTATTATGCCATTGTGCACAATTGCAATTTTGCCGGAGCTGCTTGGGTGTGGATGTGCATTGACGTCTGTTACGTTTCCATGTGTTGCCCATCTGGTGTGACCTATTCCTACATGGCCGGGCAGATTATCCAAGTGTAGTGCATTATTCACTACTTCTACTTTGCCGACTCCTTTTTTGACCACAATATCGTTGTCGGATTTTGTGGCAACCCCCACACTGTCGTATCCGCGATACTCCATTCGCTTTAATCCCTTTACAAGAATTGGAGCTGCTGCAGAATCACCATAATAGCCGATAATAGAACACATTTTCTGTACTGATCTAGCAAAATGGAGTATTAAAGATAAGCTTGTCTTAGGATTGTTCTGCAGGTGCTTCTTCAGTTGCTACAGGCTCGGCTACTGGTGCTGAGACTGGAACCTTGAATTTTGGTGACAACTGAATACCATTTTCTTCGTTTACTGTAACTGTGTATCCTGGTACGGTGATTATTCTGTCACCAATTGTAATGTGACCGTGGACAATTGCTTGTCTTGCTTGGTATGGAGTCTTTAGTGAGAACTTTCTTAGAACAATTGTTTGCAGTCTTCTGTCTAGCAGGTTGTTCACTGCCAGGTTCAAGACGTCATCTAGTGTTGCATCTTGTTTTACAAGACCAATTTTTACAAGTGACTTCATCAAGACTGGTTCTTTTTGTGCTCTGATTTCCTGTCTGAGTGCAAGCAATGATCTTGCTTGATGTCTTACTCTGGACAATTCGGTTCTCGCCTTCCAGAGTTCTCGTTTATTCTTTAGACCATAATTACCAAGTGTGTTGAGGTCTTCCATCATAAAGTCGTAGTTCAATGGACGCTTTGGTTTTCGCCAGACTCGACTTGGATATTTTGGATCGCCCATTCACATTCCCTCTATTTCTTTGCTGGTGCAGCTGGTTTAGCTGCTGGAGCTGCTGCCGGTTTTGCCGCTGGAGCTGTAGCTGGTTTTGCAGCTGATGCACCACCTGCTGGTGAGGCAGCTCCGGCATCGGCCGCTGGAGCAGCTGCTGTTGGTGCAGCTCCGGCAGGCAATACTTTGCCTCCCTTCTTTACACCGACTGATGCTCCTTTACGACCTGTGGTTCGAGTTCTTTGTCCTCTAACCTTTAATCCATAAATGTGACGAAAGCCTCTCCAACTGTTTGCGAGCTTTTCTCTTTCAATATCATTTCTAACCATAAATGCGACATCTGATGTGATCATGTGGCTTGTTGTGCCAGTTTCTACATCCTTTCTTCTGTTTAATAGCCAGGATGGGAATTTTACCGATGTTGGGTCCTTGAGTGTTTTCTCAATGGACTCTACTTGAGATTCTGTCAAAAAGCCAATGTTGCTGTTTGGGTTTAGTCCTAGTGCCCCGATAACTGCATTAGCAAAGTTATAGCCTACACCTTTGATGTGGGTAAGGCCTACTGAGAGCTTTTTGTCTCCCGGAATGTCCTTTCCGACAATTCTTACAATGTGTCTATACTCTTGTGCTGACAAGTAATTGGGGAGTCCAATCGACCCCGATAAAAACCCTGCCTTGGGAAAAATGATGCTTCCGCAATATTATTAGATAAAATAAACCAACCAAGATTACTTGGAAGCATCGCAACTTGTCTCTCAGTGTTTTAGTTCTATTCCAAAATACACGCAGATCAAGGCTGGACTGCCAGAAGACCATACATCCATCAAGACAATACGCGATCTCTTGCAAATCAACTACAAGCTGATATCTGCAAAAGAGCAGCTCAGACAAAACCTAATCCGCATAATGAAATCAGGTGGAACGAAATATCCTGGATTGATTGGATATGACGACGATGTTGTGCCTGCATTGGATAGAGCAATCCTGTCATGTCATGACATATTTTTGATTGGTCAGATTGGTCAGGCAAAGACAAGGCTAGTAGAAGTAATTGCAAAACACTTGCTATCTCCAATACCTGTAATTGACGGCTCTATCACAAATGACACTCCTATGGATCTTCCTCAAAATGACCTGATTTCACTATTGGAAGGACAAGAACTATCTGAAACGTCTCCTGTCTTTCACATCAGCCCGGAAAGCGCAAAAAAAATCCAAGACAACAAGCTAGACACAAAGATCACCTGGATTGATGGTGCGCAAAGATTCCGCTATGTTTTGGCAACGCCTGATATTTCCGTCAAGGACTTGGTTGGCTATATCGATGCAATCAAGGTAGCAAAAAAGGGAGTAGAAATGTACAAAATAGATTCCTATTCTCCAGGACAACTACTCCAGGCAAAACACGGTGTGTTTTGCATTGATGAATTACCAGTATTGGATCCAAGAAAGCAAGTTGCATTGTTATCTGTATTGCAAGAAGGCAGATACACAACCGGATCTTATCCTGTCATATTTGAGCCAAGAACAACTTTCTTTGCCACTGCAAACCCGATTGATTACACTCATTCAGGCAAAATAATCGAACCACTATACGACCGACTAAAATCCCACATCCACACTCATTATCCAAAAACAATAGAACATGAAATACAAATCATACTTCAAGAGGCAAAGATTGCAAATTGTTTGATTCCTGTGTTTGTCATCAAGACTCTGGCAAGGCTTGTCCACAAGGCGCGTGCAAGCCCTGACATAAACCAGGCAAAAGGAGTCAGTGTGAGATTTGGAATCCATGGATTGGAATTACTAGTTGGCGAATCGGAGAGAACCCGTGCAATATCGCACGGAAATGTGCCAGTACCAAGAAACTCTGACATGTATTGCTTAAAGCAAATCACCAAGTTTGAGCTGGCAGAAATTGATGACACCGTAGAAAACCGCAACAAAGCATTCGAGTCTTTGCTTGCAGATTCGATAAAAGAGACATGCCTTGAATATGTACAGGGACTACCTCAAGAAACCATGGATGCAATAAAACAAGAATTCTCTGGCAAGTCATTTCAGGTATCGCAGGGAATGGTGTGGCAGAACGGCCAAGTTTCATATTCAAATCAATTGCTTGACTTTGCAAATCTAGCAAAACTAGTGGAGGAAAAACTAGCCCAAATAACACAAGAGCAATCAAGCCTTGCAAAATCCACTCTGAACCAAAACCTGACTGTACAAAACACGGAAAACGAGCTTCGAGCCGCCATCTTGGAAATAATTCTGGATGGACTGCACTATTGCACTCCCAAAGTAATTGACAAAAAAGACACTGGCTATGTTGCAGCATAATCTCAAGAGTTTTTCATATTATTCCAGTAAAGAAGAGCAAAAACAAAGACAGGAATCGCAAGAGCTAGGCCAGCAGACAATAGAAAAACTTCTAGAGTCGCTAGCAAACCAGTCGATGCGGGAAAAGGCTCCTAGTTTTGAAGAACTAGAATCGTCATTGCAGCAAAACACGGACAATTCAAACACAGAACAAACAGAATCTGACCAAAGCCCAAAAAGCGATGACACAAAATCCATCACAAAATATCTCCTAGAGCACGGTTATCTTAAAAATGACAAAAACTGGCTTTCACAAAAAGGATTCTTTGCAATCGGCAATCAAATTCTGAGAAATCTACTATCAGAACTAAAGACAGGCGACTTTGGTTTACATGAGACCAAGTCTGTTGGCACAGGCACAACAATTCTGGATACTACAAAAAAGTTTGAGATTGGAGGCGAGCTCAAATTGTTGAATGTGTCTGCCAGCATACTAAATACAATAACAAGAATATCAAAGCAAGGAAAACAGCTAGAGTTTCCATTAGATGTAGACATTGATGATTTTGAGGAATTTGAAACAACAGAAGATGTCAGAGCATCAATTGTGTACTGCATTGATCTGAGCTCTACAATGAAATCATCTTTGACCAGCTCCGGTATGAGCAGAATCGAGGCGGCAAAAAGAGCACTCTGGAGTCTTTATGTTTTAAACAAGAGATTTTTCCCAAATGATTCCATAAACATAATTGGCTTTGCATCTATGGCATCTACGATAGATCCGTTTGACATTCCATTTCTAAAAACATATGACGCAAATGACGAGTTTCTTCATTATACAAATTATCAGGCAGCATTCCGTCTGGCAAAAAAAATTCTCTCAAAGACAAATTCAAAAAACAAGCGAATTGTGCTGATTACTGATGGTCAGCCAAGCGCATGCTTTGTAGATTCTGATTCCCAAAAACAGTCAATACTATCTGAAAAGCCATACTCTAATTTTTATGTCCCAAATAATGATCTGCTCTCAAAAATCAAATCAGACAAAAATTTCAATCTGGACCAAGGCTCTGGAACTGAAGTCTACCTGTGTTATAGATACAAAAAGGTCGACCAAAAAGTGGACGAAAGAACCGTTCTTGAGGCAAAAAAATGCCTTCGGGAAAACATCCAAATCGATTCTATTGTGGTAAGCGAAGAGTCAGAACTACTCGAATACGTGCAAAACCTGGAAAAATCATTCCGCGGAAAAACCTACCACATCAACCAAAACAACATGGACAAAGTACTAGTGATAGACTATCTGTACAACACCAAGAAGATATTAGGCTCAAAAAATTAGGCACAAGCATGTCCTATGACAAGGCCAAAATAGCAGAAGACTTGTTCAATCCAGATATCTCTGTAATAATGGCAGAGCTGGAATCTGGACCAAAGGAATCCTCCGTTTTGTCTGCAAATACCGCAATAGCTGAATCTGAAATCAAAACACGACTGCACAATCTAATTGATGCAGGATTTGTCACAGTATCTGGGACTGTATATAGAGTGGATTCTGAAAAACTTGCCAAATTCATGGAAAATGATGAAAACTACAAGGGCGTAGTTGACGGACTGACAGAGCTGGACAGTTATCTTAACTAGATTTTTTTCTACTAATTACAAAATAAACTATTGAAATTGCTACTCCGATAAAGCCTGTTACCATCATTGAAAAGCCTAAAACGCTTATCGCTCCTAACAGTTTAGGATCATAAGATAAACCAATGACTGCCATGGTTTCTGTCGTGCTTTTGCTTTCTAGAACAAGCTTGTAGTTTCCCTTATCCTCTAGCTTGAACTGTTGTTGAGTTTTTTCATTAACTTCTAACGTTTTCGTGTGACCCGCAGGATCATAGAGAGTTGCTTTTAGTCCTGCATCCTTGTATTCTTTAGCAAGAACAATGATGTATCCAGTACCGTCTCCAATCTTAGGATCTAATTCAGCAGTTAATTCAAGTGGTGATCCTGCTTTTACAACACCTGATGTTTTCATTACACCGTCTTCTATAAACGACGAACTGATTCCTAACAATACCATGCCAATTGCTATGAGTGCTCCGCCTACGAACAGTATCAGATGTGATCTCTTCATCGTAATTTTGTTGATTTTAGGCTCTATATTGGTATTTCACGCGTAAAATTTAGTCTTGGCTAAGAAATTTAGCCTAGGCTAAATTTAAATAAACAAAAAACACATTTGT
>JBJTCW010000149.1:0-1021 GCA_046092065.1 Candidatus Nitrosotenuis sp.
CGTTTCAATATCCCCATCTAATTCAGCTTGAACATGTTTTTCAAAGATTGATACCATGCGTTTTTGTTTTTCTGAAAGCAATGTTTCCTATAGAATTTGATGATAATTCAATCTTTGGCACAGTTAGGTTTTTTCCCACACACTTGCACTCATCTTTGCTAAGGTTTCAGGTGAGTAAATTCCTCTTTTGCCTTTTTTCCATGAGATCTGACCTTTTTTACTTGCACTAATCTTGGCTCTAGTTTCACCCGAGTAAATTCCTGTTTTGCCTTTATTCCATGCGATTCGACCTTTATGACTCTCACTTAGTTTGGCTATAGTTTCAGCCGAGAGTTTAGAGCCTTTTGAAACCATTAAACCATTGGAAATTCCATGTTAAAAATTGGATCAGTTCTAAGTCTAGAATTTTTACAATTTATTCACGCATAAAAATTAGTAAAATACAACATTTTGGCATATTTTAAAAAACAGGGATTTAGAATCCGTTCCGAATCTCAGGGCGTAGTTAGTTTTTTAGAATTTCTTTCTAATTGCAAAAATCACAACAGCTGGTATGCCAAAGTAAATTCCGGCATTAAGCAGTATTATTCCGATTCCATATCCTAACATTTGTTGCTCTGAATGAATTTCTGCATAATTGAGAATCGATAATGTAGATAGCATTGGAGTAATTGTAAGTTTCACTGTTTCTCTAAATATTGGAGATTCTCTTTCCCAGTCTGCTACAGTTGGAGAAAATGTATAGTAGAATTGATTGAATCCACTCATAAATGAAATTCCTGAGGCTGTTTGGAGTAACGAATTATCTCGTAGTTCTCGTAGTTGTTGTACTTGAGGTGCTAATTCACTACCATATGTTGCAGTAGCAATTAAGCAGCCACCACTTTCAGAAGATGATTGTGGATTGGCGATTTGGCAAATACCATTTACCAATTGAGTTCCTTGAACACAAGTTATTTCAGGTTCTGGTGTTGGTTCTTGATTCATACAAATTCCTGATGATTCAACCCACTCCTCACCC
>JBJTCW010000150.1:0-4581 GCA_046092065.1 Candidatus Nitrosotenuis sp.
ACATTGCCATTGCACAATATTTGGAAAAATCTATCACCAGATTTGTCACGGGAGAAGGCGCTGCCAAGCTCATCTCAGAGTATGGATTTGCAGTAAATGATGAATACAACCCGCCGAACTTTGATGTACAAAATGGCGTATTGCAGTCATCACTCAAGTGGTTGTGGAAATATTACCAATACTACAAGGAGTGCAAACAAATCTCACAAAGATTCATCGAAGCACAAAAGCCAGATCTAATAGTTAGTGATGAGGATTTTGCATCGCTAACAATTGCTCAAGAAAAGAAAATTCCGTCAATATTGATTACGGATATTTTAGAGACCAACTTTACCAAAGGACTGGGCTCAATCATTGAAAAAAAGATGAACAAGTCCATGCGACAAATAATACAAAATTGCAATGTCGTGATAATTCCAGAGGACGGCCCAGATCAAGGCAACATCAAGCGAGTCGGGCCAATTGTCAGGCAGATTTCCCAAGCCAGAGAAGATTTGCGAAAGAAATTCTCTTTTGAGAGAAAAACCATAGTTGCAAGTGTTGGTGGCACCGATGCAGGCAAATTCCTGATTGAAAAAACAATTCAAGCCATTTCCAAGCTAAACCAAGACTTGGAGCTTGTTATAGTGTCAGGCCCAACACTTAACATCAAAGACATTCGCAATCTTGGCTTTGTGAACAATCTTCATGAAATCATTTACGCATCAGACCTTGTGATATCATTGGCAGGAAAATCTACAATTGATGAATCAAAAGCATATGGAACTCCAGGAATTTTTATTCCAATCAAGGGACACTTTGAGCAAGAAGACAATGCAAAGTCAGAAGGCTATTCATTTGATGACATATTCAAGCTAGATTCTCTAATACCACAAAAGATAGAGTCAAAACGTACACCAACAAAAACAGATGGTGCAAAAAAAGCAGCCGAGATTATTTTGCAGCACACATCATAGCGCGATCCTTAAAAGTGGTTTTAATTTCAAATAATCTTACTTGGAAAAGCTAGTTGTCGCAAAGTTTGGTGGAAGTGCAAGTGGAATTGACGGCGAGTTTGTATCAGATATCGTAAACAGAATAAAGCAGCTAAAGCAAGACTCTAAGGTAATTGCGGTTTTTTCTGCGCCATTAACAATGCATGAGGGAAAAAGAAAGTCACTCACTGATCTGGCATTACACATAGGCAGAAAGGCAGAGGAGGGAGCTGAGCCAGACATTACACCAATAAAACAGTCATACCAAAAAATTCTCAGCTCCGTATCAGAACAATACAAATCAGAATGTCAAAAGACAGTTGATGAATTTCTGGCAAAGGCAACCCAGGCATTTTCTGACGCCAAAGAATCCAAGTCATTTGCAAACGAGACCCGCTCAAAGGCACTGGCGTTCTCTGGCGAAATACTCATGTCATATGTAATGAGCTACATTCTCAAAAGCGCAGGACTGAGATCAGGCGTTGCAAGCTATGATGCCTGGCCCATCATTACTGATAACAATATTGAATCAACCAATTTTCTTGCCTCAGAGTCTGCCGCAAGGCTTGGCCCACTAGAGGAACTAGTCAAAGCCAACGAGGTGGTATCGATTGGCGGATTTATTGGAAAAACAGTAGATGGTACAGAGACAACATACGAAAGGGGTGGATCAGACAGAACAGCTGCCGATCTTGGAATACTATTTCACAAAAAATACTACACACGAATAGACTTTGAAAAAGATAGTGCAGTAGTGTCAGCAGATCCAAGACTAGTATCAGAGGAGCTGGAAGACATAACCCAGCTGTCATACAATGAAGCAAGAATCGCAGGCATGTTTGGCATGAAAATACTGGATCCAATTGCAATCAAAGAGATTTTGGAAAACGGAGTAGATATGCCAATTATCATTACCAACATGAAAAACCCAGACAAAACTACCACAATTCTTAGAAGATCAGACAACCAAAATGGCCACCCACTAAAGATAGTAACTGGCAAGAAAAGCTGCGCCATTCTGAAAATAGAAAGCGTTGCTGCAGAATCATTATTAGAATCTCTGGAAAAACAAAAACGTTATTCCGAGTTTGTCATATTGTCTCCATTTATCAAAGACGATATCGAGTTTACCAGAGTTTTGTTCCTGGACGCAGACTATGTCAAGCGAAACGATAGATACATTCTCGGATTCGACCCGCTAGCTACCATTCAATACGATAGGGGTGTCATCACTTTGATCGGCGACCAAATGTGGCGCGTTCACCAAATTGTATCCAAGGCAAGCTCCAGAATAGGTGAAGCAGGTCTCAACATTTTGAACATGGATGCACAAGAAGAGACATCACGAGTCATAATAGTGGTTGATGACTCTGCAAATAACATAGAGACTGCGATTCGTGCTGTTCATTCCGAAAGATCAAAAATCACTTTTTCTTGAATTAAGACAAATTGCATATGGCGCCCTTGGTTGTCCAAGAGTGCCATGCTGGGTTTGTTCATGGGCCATAGTCTAGAATTAGCCCGGCGTTACCCAAAACACGCTCTGATAATACTACGTGAATTGGATATTTAGACCTGATCTATATAGAACACAGATCAGACATAAAGCCAGGCTCAAAATCTTGCAAAGCTGACAAGCAGTCCTGCAACAATCATTGCGTACCACTTGAAGTTACGCTTGTCTGCAAAAACATTCTTTGGATTAAGCTCCTCATCTGTTCTAATAGAGGCTCTAATTTTCTTTAGCTCAAATCCCTGTCCTACCAAGCCGCCTGCCACCAATATCATTGCCACAATAGATGACATGATTTCCATTACACCACTATACAGTGTGTAGTATTTAGTTGTGCGTGGAATTTTCGATTAATTTTTTAATTGGCTGCCCATTTCCGACATCCTATGAAAGAAATCGGCAAAATCTGGATGAATGGCAAGCTAGTACCATTCAAGGACGCCAAAGTCCATGTTTTGACCCACGCATTACACTATTCCACAGCAGTCTTTGAAGGCATACGATGCTACAACACCCCAAAAGGCTCTGCGATATTTCGATTACCAGAACATGTAGACAGATTATTCAGATCAGCCAAGCTATATTCCATGAAAATGGAATACAACAAGGACCAGATCACAGATGCCATAATCAAAACAGTAAAGGCAAGCACCTTGAAGGAATGCTACATCAGACCTTTAGCATATTACGGATATGGTGCAATGGGCCTGACACCAACTCCAAACAAGGTGGACGTATCCATTGCATGTTGGGAATGGAAGATGGGTGAGTCCAAGGCAGGAAAGCAGACCGGAGCTAGATGCAAGATTTCAAGCTGGCTAAGAATTGATTCCAGATCACAGCCAATGCAGGCAAAGGCAGCATCAAACTATGCAAATGCCGCCCTAGCTAGAGTCGAGGCACTCAAAAACGGATACGATGAAGCAATCATGCTGAATCATCACGGAAAGATAGCTGAGGGAAGCGCCGAGAACATCTTCATAGTAAGAGATGGTCAAATTTACACACCTCCATTGACATCAGGATGCCTTGCAGGGATTACGCGAGATTCCGTGATTCAGCTGATCAAAGCAGACGGCATGGACGTAACAGAGCGCCAGTTGGAACGAGACGATCTATATTCAGCAGACGAGATATTCATGACTGGTACTGCAGCCGAGGTAAAGTCAGTGGCTCAGGTAGATGATGTCACTATATCTGATGGTAAAATGGGCCAGATCACAAAAGACTTGCAAAAATCATTCATGGATGTAGTCATGGGCAAAGACGAACGCTTTTCACAGTGGCTCCAATACATCTAAGGTTTTTGTAGACATAACACGGACTGATATTATGGATGTATGTTCTGTTGGTGGAACTGGAGAAAAAATTTGCTGGTTTTGCAAAAAAGGCAGGCATTCTGAATGCATGAAAGAGATTCCAACTGACGCAATGTCGGATGGCCCACATGATTGTACCTTTGACACCAAGATGGTTCCCTGCCAATGTCAGCACTAGACTCTCTATACTGGGACAGCTACGCCCAAGATCACTCCAAAAACTATAACGAAGAAATGGCAAAATTCATCCGAGATTTGGTAGTGTCATTACGAGCGCAAAGCGTTCTGGAAATAGGATGTAGTGCGGGAAATGACCTGAAGCTATTTCCACAAAATCTTGATGTTAGAGGAATTGATGTATCCAAAGTGGCAATAGAGCAAGCAAGAAAAAACTTGCCAGGATTTAGCTTTGAGCTAGGACAAGTCGATTCCATACCATTTGAGGGTGATTCCGTAGATATTGTCTTTACAAGAAATTTGTTCAATCATGTGGAATCAGTCAAAGTAGACGAAATGTTTCGAATATCAAAAAAATACATTTTCAACATTGAATTATTTTCTGAAAATGAGCAAAAGCTAGGCGACAATCCAACAACATACGGCAGAAACATGAAACAATATTGGATGAACTACAAGGTCAAGCTAATCAGCAATGTAGATATGCATGAGGAAATCGATCCAAGAAAATCAAGATTTACTTTGTTGAGGAAAGTTTAGCTAAAAACTAACCAAGATCATTCTAGAATTATAGAATATAGACATACATACACTATAT
>JBJTCW010000151.1:0-10492 GCA_046092065.1 Candidatus Nitrosotenuis sp.
CCGGGGTAGCCCCATGTCGCATACCTGGGTGGACCCAGAAATCATGTTTAAGCATCATATCATTCTAGTCCGTCTGTATGCCTTTGTTAGGGCAAAGTACGACCAAATTCCCTCAAATATTAAGTCAGACCTGATTACAGCAAAAAATCAGTCAGGATTATCTCAAATCCACTTACAGGAACGCGGATTTTGAAATTCTCAATTACGCCGGAATCAATCTCGCCTATGATTCCAACTTTTTTGTTGTTCACAATAACGTCGGCGGTTTTTCCCTTTGCAAACATTGTATTTTCAGATGTTTTTGTCTGGCATTCTATGTTGGAATCGGTTTTGAGTAAAGACTGCAATACTGATTTGATTTCCGTATAACCAGAGTCCTTGTGTGCACTAACGCATGCAAAGCAGATTGATTCTTTGATCGGAGATCCTACAGAAAACACTGTACCGCTTTCAAATAATTTCTGCGGATACTGCTCGTGAATGTTTTTTGATAAATTCTCCAACAAACCAGGAATAATAGAATCACGCAGTACTGTGTGCTCTTGGCTTTTTGATTCAGCTACTTCGATTAGCTTGGAAGAGTCTCGTTTTGTGTTATCGTATAGAGTTTGCTTGCTAGTCAATGAAGAGTTTAGTGCTTCTGTGAATCCAAGTCCTATCATTATTTGGCTTAGCTGATCCAGATGCAGTGTTACCTTGCTTTTTTGTCCAACCGATATTGATGACGGAAGTGTGGTGGAAAGATTTTGTATTCCATATCCCAGTGCGACTTCTTCTACCAAGTCCATTGGGCCAAAAATATCAAACCTATAGCTTGGAATTGTACAAGAGATTTTTTTGCTTTTTACAATAGCATCCAGTCTACATTTTTTTAGCATGTTGCAGATTTGCACTGGCGACAATTCCAATCCTAGTGTTTGGCTTACCAATCCAGGATCAAGAAGGATTGTTCTTGTTTTTAGCGAGTCTGCGGAGCTTTTAGAATCCGTCTTGACATCATGTAGAGTAAATCCTAGTCCTTGCAAGGCAGATGCAACTACTGCAAGTGTGTCTGCAACTGCACCAGAATCATTTCCAGTTACTTCGACTAGGAGATTTTTAGTACTAGTTGACACGGTAGTTAGCGCAGAATTGATTATTGGTGGAAATGATATCGTATTTTCTTTAGAATCCAAAATCATCGGAACGTTTGCGCCATTGCCAAGAATTGCCGAATATTCCTTGCCAGTATCCATCGTATCAAGAATCTGTTTTACCGACATTGCATCATTGGTTGCAAGCGGCACAAACTTGTGGTCCTTGGATTTTGCAGTGTACAAAAGAGGCAATGCGATTTTGTCCAAGTCGTGAATGCCAATTGATGCCTTTTTGCGCTTGCGTCCTACCCCAAAGTGCAAGTCTTCCTGCAATGCGATTAACTGCCGGATTATCTCATCGTCAAGCTTGCCGCCTTTGGCAACCAAACCAAGAACGAATGGACGGATTTTTTTTACTGCAGGATCGGTCTTGATGGAATAGGTCTTGTCCTTTTGTTTTTTTATTATCAGTTTGGCGATTCCCTTTTTGATTCCAAGCAATCCCTGCAATCCGGTTGCAATTCCAACATCAGTTGCATAGTCGGGACGGTTTGGACTATACTCTACACGAATGTATTGGTCTGTTTCTTCTTCAATGTCCAGGCCCAAAAACGGCAACGTGGAAATGATCTTGTCCTTATTTGTTTTTCCTACAAGTTTTTGAAGTCTGGAAAGGTATAGTGTCACTACTGGCATTTTGGGGTACTCCTGAGCCAGCTCAGATTATTGTTGTAAAATTCTCTAACATCATCAAGACCATACTTTAGCATGGCAATTCTTTCAATTCCTCCACCCCATGCCAGAACAGGTCTTGTTATGCCAAACGGTCTTGTCACTTCCGGTCGGAATATTCCCATTCCGAATAGTTCAATCCACTTGTCCAGCTTTTCATTATACACCATTGTCTGCAACGATGGTTCTGTATATGGGAAAAATGTGGGCCAGAACTTTATTTTGTTCAATCCGAGCTTTTTGTAAAATTGCGTCTGAATTCCCATCAGATCACGCAGTGAGACATTTTTTCCAACTACGATTCCTTCTACTTGATTGAATTCAACCAAATGCTTGTAGCTTACTTTTTCATTTCTAAATACACGGCCTAATGAAAAGACTCGAGCTTCGCTTGGCTTGTTTTCCGCCAGATAGTTAATCGTAACACATGTGGTATGTGTACGCAAAACCATTTTCTTTGCAATATCCACATTCCAGGGATACTTCCAACCTTTTTTGTGAGATGCAGATACTTGGTTTATTTGAGATTGAGTTGCAAAGTTTGATGCTAGCTTATCTTTGATGTAAAATGTGTCCTGCATTTCTCTTGCAGGATGATCTTGCGGTGTGAACAAGGCATCAAAGTTCCAAAATCCAGGCTGTGTCAGGCTGCCAGAAATTTCCGAAAAGCCAAGGCTGACAAATATTTCGCGAATTTCATTTATGGTGTCTTTGAGTGGATGAGTTCTTGCAGCATAAACTCGCGGAACGTCTGCTTCAACATCGATTGCTCCCGAATCTGCAGCATCAACATCGATTGATTTTGCCTGTTCTGACAGAAAAAGAGTCTTGGTCTTTACAGATTCTATTATGATGTAATCGGGTCTTTTTTTGAGTGACTCTAGTGTAGAAATATCCTTGATGTCATCTTGAGGAATCTTGTTTTGGCCAATCAGTGCCAAGATTTTTTCCTCACTTGTCTGTTCAGGCTTTGATTTTAGAGATACAATGCTGCCTGATTCATTTTTTGCAATTGTAATCCAGTCATTTTTCTTTGCGTTTGCTATTGCGACATTCATGTCATCAAGAAGCTTTTTTCTCAGATCATCAAATGGAACAGGCGCATTTGAGACCAGATTTACCAGTTTTCGTTCAGGAAGTCCATCGTTGTTTGCTATAATGCCATTTTTTCCAAGTGTGACAAAGAATTTTTCAGATTCCTCAACAATTGCCAGATTTTTTAATCGGAGCCATTCTATTCCGCGTCGAGTCTGGTCTGCAGAAAGTTTGGCCTTTTCCATGATTTGTGATTCTGTTAGATTTTTTTCAGATTGTAATAGTTTGATGATTGTTTTCTCAATTGGATGGAGAACTTGAGACAACAGCAAAACGACCCGAAAAGACTTTTTAAACCTTAACCTAGTTCGTTGATGCATGCCTTCTGATGATTTCATTGTAACTCCATGGCATGTAGAAGGAGAAATCGACTATGACAAGCTCATCAAACAGTTCGGTACTGAAAAAATCACACACGAACTGCTAAAGAAAATAGAATCCATAGCTGGCGAGAGTCATTTTATGCTAAGGCGTGGAGTCTTTTTCTCGCATAGAGACCTGGCAAGAATTCTTGCAGACTATCAAAAGGGCAAAAAGTTCTTCCTATACACGGGACGTGGTCCATCAGGTCATACCCATATTGGACATTTGGTCCCATGGGTTTTTACAAAATGGCTGCAGGAAAAATTTGACACGAATCTGTATTTTCAGCTAACAGACGATGAGAAATTTTTTGCAAAACAAGACCTAACGTTAGAGCAGACTCGCAACTTTGCATATGAGAATGCTCTTGATTTCATTGCGTTAGGATTCAAGCCGGAAAAAACAAAGATAATCATAAACACAAAAAACATCAAAACCCTGTACCCAATTGCATCACAGGTAGCAAAAAAGATCAACTTTTCCAACACCAAGGCAGTCTTTGGCTTTACAAATGAGACAAATGTTGGAATGATCTTTTACACTTCTCTCCAGTCAGCCCCCTGTTTCATTGAGGATAGGCCGGTCCTAATTCCATTGGGAGTAGATCAAGACCCACACTTTAGAATAACTCGAGATGTGGCACCACGCATAGGCAAAGAAAAGCCAGCGCTAATTCACAACATCATGATTCCTGCATTGTCAGGTCCTGGAGGAAAAATGTCCGCATCCGAAGAATCTGGTACCATATACACAACAGATGCACCAGAGATAATCAAGAAAAAGATAAACAAGTATGCATTTTCCGGCGGACAGGCAACGGTAGAGGATCACAGAAAAATTGGCGGTAACCCAGACATTGATGTTTCGTATCAGTATCTTAGAATCTTTTTTGAACCAGACGACAAGAAGCTAAAAACAATATACGATGACTACAAGTCAGGCAAAATGCTCACAGGTGAGCTCAAAGCAATTCTAATAGAAAAGGTAACAGAGTTCCTAGTTGCACATCAACAAAAACGAGAAAAAGCCAAAGACCAGCTGGACAAATTCCTATTAGAAGACAAATGAAAGCACGAGTTGTTTGCCAAGACAAGCATGAAGCTTCCAAGCTTGCAAGTCTTATTTTTATCAGGGATGGAAAAGAGACGTTCATCTCTTCCATTTTGAATGTCTATGGAACCGAGATAGTCATAGAGCTCAAGGACAAATCAGCCCACTCTATTACCCTAAAAGATACAATACAAGTAGAGATCTTTACGGATTTTATCCAGTCAGTTTTGGACAAGGCAAATCAGATAGTCGACACAAAAACAATTATTGAAACGGTAGAGATTACCAAAGGCTAGACTAGGGATTTGTCCATTTCATTGGATAGTGTTTCTTCCACTTTGAGAAAGTACAGCTTTGTCGATGTTGGCATTTTGTGCAAATTATTGTCCACTGCCATCATGAAATAGCGCACGGCTCTTTTTGATATATCCAGATTGAACTTCATTTGTAAAATAGGATCCTGCTTTACGTTGATTTTATCCACAAGCCAGGCAGGCGCCATTTCCCTTGACTCTTTGATTACAATATCATACCACAATGCAAGGTTTTCTGGATGCAACCCTTCCTGCAAACCAGTTATGTTGCCTGTAAATTTTTTTGACATGTGATTGATTAGAGTCAAGCAACAAAGGCTTGAGAATTCTTGTTTTATCCAGATGAATCAAACACAGAATAGCACTTTGTCAATTTAGACCAAGTTTCCCTGCGTGTCAATCTCGGAATTACGGATTCTAGTAGTCGAGATTCTTTTGCCGTCCTGCGCCAGAATCATTGGAACTATCACTGTTTTGACTGGTGTTAGGTTCTTTTCTTTGCGCATTTTATTTAGAATGTCTCCTTGGTATGCAGTTTCGTCACTTACTATTAGCGCCTGTACGTTTTGCTCCAGTACGGCAGGGCCAAAGTCATTGTCAAGCTTGCTTATTGTGTAAGATTTGCCTTGGAATTTTTCTGTGATTATTTTCTTTAATGCATCCAGTCTTTGGGAATAAGTATGGTTTAGCTTTTTGCCTTTTTTTGCGGCAAGCTCGTCTCCGGTAAGGCCAATTATGACACTATCAGATACAGAAAATGCCTTGCCCAATAACGCCAAATGTCCTTTGTGAATTATATCAAATGTCCCACCCATTGCAACCAAAGAAAATTCCGCCATGCTAGAAAATGCACAAAGGTGAATTTATGGTGTTACCAAAATAACAGATACTGTCTTGCTTGGAGCCGCAAGTGCTACTGCATCCAGATCCCAGACATATGTCTCTACAAAGAATCCGCCCTCATGTTCTGGAGTCCAGTTTACTGATGCTGTTTGCGGATCGGCAGAGTCAAACTCTCCTTCCTGCACTCCCAAAAACTCTACAGCTGCCTTTTGACCAAACTGCTTTACCTGCGCATAATATGCAAACTTTTGATTTTGCTTGTCTACGGCAGAAAACTGGATCGAGAGCTGGCTTGTAATGTCAACTGATTGTCCGATTTTGATTTTTGATATGCGTTTTCCATCAGAGCCCAAGACATCTACATCATTTATTGTGATTAGTCGTGTCGGTGACTCTAGGGAAACTTTGTCCACATTTGTCATCTTTGATTGGGATTTGTCAGATTCGGCTATTACTTTGAATGAGGATACACGTGGATCCATTGCACCATCAAATGACACATTTGCTGTCTTTTTGGATCCAATTTCTTCTATAGTAACGGTTTGTATTCCCACGATTCTTGGAGGATTAAACGAGTCATATCCAATCAGATGAGCATTGATGTTTGCTGCAGTATCTTGAGCATTGTTGGTTATTTTTGCATCAAGTTTTATGGTCTCGCCAATTATTAGCTGGTCAGGTACAACATCCAAATTCAGTTGTTTTTGTGTAGCAGAGTTGAATCCCAAAACATTGATTGTGACTTCAGAGATTTCAGGATCTGCAGTTTCTGATTTTAGCATAAATGGTGACTTTCCTTTGGCGGGAATCACGGAGAGAAGACTTGATCCCGTCACTGTCTCCAGTGGCGATTCTCCGGCAGAGCCTGCTGCATCACCAGAATAGAATCCAGCCCACACCTTGACATTGTTCACTGGAAAGCTCTTTGTGTTTTCCAGCTCGCCAATCACAACTGTATATCCTTGATCATCCCTGTAGATGAATGGCGCAGTATTGGTCAGCTTGACTCCAAGCGTAGATTGAGTATCTGTTACTTGGGCTAAAACCTGTGACATAGGAAACAGCAAGAGCAATAGTGAGAATACGATGAGTGTTTTCATTTCACTTTTTGTACGCAAGAGGCATTAATCACATGAGGAATTCCATATTGTAAACAATGTAGACTAGAAGGTTTTACAAAAATTAAGAATAAAAGATAAGAAATGAATGGTTACTTTCTATTTCTCATGCCGGTAATAACGAACCAGTAAACTAATCCTGGCGCCAAACCAACAATGAGAGGTATCCATACACCGATTGAGTTTAGATATCCTTCTGGGTTTACCATACAAATTTTCCATTCAAAATGTCATATTTAAGTTCATCTCTGAGACCCAAATTTGTGAAAAGATCGATGTATGGACTGAAGGGGATTTGAACCCCTGACCTCTCGCGTGCAAGGCGAGCATTCTACCCCTGAACTATCAGCCCATAAGGAATGACTTTTGTGTGCAGATTTTAATTGTTGTCTTTGGTTTAGGCAAGAATTTTTATTTGCAAAATAAACTGCGCAAAACATGGTCGTAATGGAATCCCAAGTTGTACTCAAAAAGGGCGATTCTGCGCCAGGTTTTGAGCTTCTTGGAGTAGACGACAAAAAACACTCACTTGAAAGCTTCGCGGATTACGATGCATTGCTTGTGATTTTCATGTGCAATCATTGCCCATATGTCAAGGCAAAGGTTGACGCCATAAACGAAGTACAAAACAAGTTCAAAGGAAAATTAGCAGTTGTTGGAATCAACAGTAATGATTCAGTTGCATATCCAAACGACAGCTTTGATAGCATGAAGGAATTTGCAAAACAGAGAAACATTTCATTCTGGTATTTGGTTGATGAGACTCAGCAAATTGCAAAAAAATATGGTGCAGTTTGCACACCAGACCCATTCTTGTTTAACAAAGAACGCAAGTTGGTATTTCATGGAAAGATAGATAATGCAATGAAGCCAGAAGACAAGGCTACAGAAAAAACAATGATTGGAACTGTGGAAAAATTACTTGGTGGCCAGTCAATTCCAAAAGACTTTGATCCTTCCATTGGTTGTTCAATAAAGTGGAAGAACTGACCACACACTTTTAAGTCCGTTTTATCTGAATTTTTTTAGGGCCGGTAGCTCAGCTTGGCTGGAGCGTTCGACTGATAAAACATCCTTTCAGACATCGAAAGGTCGAGAGTTCGAATCTCTCTCGGCCCACCATTTTACACACCAGAAACAGATTCTATCCACTGTATTACAGACTCGAACTTGTCGCTTGTGAATTCAGCCTTGGTCGCTTGTTTTTGTGATCTGGAATGAACCGCAATGTGAAGATGTTTGCCAAATTTTGGCTTTATTGAATTTGCAGATTCAGAGAAGAATTTTGTTCCTTCTTCACTACCAGAAAATATTGCAACTATCATTACTCCCTGTTTTTGCTTCCAAATTTTTGTGATGAATTTTTGCAGATCCAGATCATACAGGACGTCTATTGCATCAGATACGTCTCCTACCTGCCAGACTTGCCAGCCTTTTGCTGCAAGAGAAGATGATGCTGCCTGGGAATAAAGAAGGCTGGATGAATCTGCCGAAAGTAAGATTACATTTCTTTTTTGGTCTGGTTCTTTTTGCGCAGCCAGAATCTGGATAGAGTTTGAGATTATTCCTCGAAGCATTTTGGCTTCTGATGTCCCGATTTTTGCCTTGAGACACAGATCGTCTAAGGAAGCAATTGCCGGCAAAACAACCTCGCTTATCAAAGTCTGGATGTCAGCGCCAGAATGAAACGAGTTTCTGATTAACGATTGCGCTTGTTGATGCTGATTTGCAATTAGATATTCAAAGAATTTTTCTTTTACTCGAAAATAGTCTGCCGGAAACTCTAGTTTTTCAGTGCCAGATTCTATGAACCACAGATTTGCATTGCCGATGTTTTTTTGCTTTATGATTCCCTCTGCGGCAATTACATTGAGGTATTTTGCCATTGTGGCTCGGTTTATCTTTAGCTTTTGCGCAATCTCTATTCCAGATAAACCAGTCTTTGATCCCGATAAAAGTTCGATTAGTTTTTCCTGAATGTTTTGTATCTGGTAGCCCTTTGCCAAAGTTGCTTTTATTATCAAGTCTAATTATTTATGCTATCATTACTTGGCATCAGCCTCACAAAAAACGTTAAATAATAGAGTACCTTAAAGTACGGTAATAGGTAAGTAAAATGCCAAAAGCAGGTTTCAAATCAATCACAGTTTCAGAAGAAGTATACGACAAGTTCTTTGACGTTTTCGAAAAGAACAAGCCAGAACTTACCATGAAGGGCATCAACAGCTTTTCAGGCTATGTCACATACATGTTAGAGCAGACAATGCACAAGGACAAGACCTTTGCAAAGTATGCTCCAAAGCTTGAAAAAGTTGCAGTTGACGATGACCGAGTCGTTCTAAAGGACAATATCAAAAACAGAATTGCAGAGGTTGCTATTCAAAAAGGCGAGCTGTTTTGCCAGCTTTGCGAGGAAAATGATTGTGTCCACATTGGCTTTGTGTTTTCATTACCAGATGTTTACGAAATTTTGAATTCCCGCGGAATCAGACATCCTAGATAGAAAAAGGTGCAGGAGGTGGGATTTGAACCCACGAACCCCTAAGAGACGGGATCACCCATTGTTAGATCTTAAGTCCCGCGCTTCCAAAAGCAATTTTTGTTGCTTACTTTGGCCAGGCTCGGCTACTCCTGCGAAATAGCTATTTTCTGGCTGAAATTTAACGGTTGGTGTTTTTGCAAAAATTTCCTTAAGTATAATTAGGATTTGATTGAGCAAAAAATTATCGCTTCGATAGCTCAGCCTGGTAGAGCGTTACCTTGGTAAGGTAAAGGTCGCGGGTTCGGATCCCGTTCGAAGCTTTTTCAATAATTCTTGATTAACAGCTCTTTTTGGCCTGTTCTTTTTGCAGAGTCAGAATTGATGGATCTGTTTGCAGCTACCTCGATTATCTTCCAGTCCTTTGAGAACAGTTCTTTGACCTCTTTGGAATTGGAATTTGAATGCAAGACGTTACAGCCCTTGTCTGAGAGTTTTTCAGATACCTTGACCAGATTCTCAAGGTCTTTGTATGTGAAATCCCGATTTGTGTAGCTGGTAAAGTTGGCAGTGTCGCTTACCGGCTGGTATGGCGGATCAAAATACACAAAGTCGTCCTTTTTTGCATCAGCTAGTACTGCTGAAAAGTCTCGGCAGCTGATCTGAATCTTTTTTGATTGTAAAATATGGTTAACCGACGTCAGGTTCTCTTCATTTACTATATTTGGGTTAGAGTATCTGCCAAGAGGGACATTGAATTTTCCTTTACTGTTTACTCTGTATAATCCGTTAAAGCAGGTTCTGTTCAAAAACAACAGTCTTGATACTTTGTCTATCTGGCCTTTTGGCTCGCTTTCTCTAATATCATAATAATATGAATCAGGATTTTTGCTATAATTCTTTGAATGGTTTTGCAGAGATGATACAAGATCATCTAACTTGTCCCGTATAGTGACATATGCCAGTACCAGATCAGAGTTCAAATCAGAAACCTTGCATTTCATTGTAGAATTCTTGCCCAACAAATGAAACAAGACTGCGCCGCCACCCAAAAATGGCTCAAAATATGTGCCAAATTCTTCCGGAATGTGCTTGTCAATTATTGTGATTAGCTGTCTTTTGCCGCCTGCCCATTTGACAAATGGCTTTGGTTCAGTTGAGAGTATCTGGTGTTGGCTCAATAATACAGAATTCTACAAAATCATATCCCGACACAAGACAACAAAAGATCACAAGATGTGCAATATTTGTTAATCAAGCCTGAAGGCTAGGAAGGAATCAAAAACAAGAGAAAAGAGAGTTGTAGGATTTTAGTCCCACTTGGACCAAGCTGCCATCCATCTGTACGTCCATGTGTTCAGCTTACATCCTAGAGCAGCCATAGTTACTGATAATACAGCACCTGCGCCTGCACCGAGTGCA
>JBJTCW010000152.1:0-1050 GCA_046092065.1 Candidatus Nitrosotenuis sp.
CAATTCCATCTGATTCTGCAAACTTGAACAAATATGGTGCCATTATCAAAAAAACTATCCACCAGAAATTTGTCAATTATTATAGCCAGTTTGATAATGTCCTCAAGTATTCATTTGAGCAAGGGTTAATTCCAGAACCAATTGGATATTCTGGAGCCATTGGAAAAACTGTGGCTAAATATGCCCAAAAACAGGTGCGTCCGGACAATCATAGATTTGCTAGCTATGCCAAAATTTTAAAGTCATACCCATAATCTCTGAATATATTGAAGTGATTTTGTGTTGGTATGATGGCAAATTCCGTCACTTTTGCGCCTCCAAGGAACCGTTCTATTCATGCAGACATCGACGGAATCTGGGCATGTTGATCGAGTTCTCAAATTCTTAAATATACTCAGAAAAAAATGGAACAAGTTGGAAAATACCAAAATTTTAGTAATTTTTCTATCGGTAATTGTTTTGTCATTGCCAGTACAGAATGTTTTTGCAGCCAGTGTTGGCGATATTGTGGCAAAAGATGCAGAGACGGACGGAGCAATTTTTACAGAACTTTTAGGAGCCAATGGAGTAGCTACATTTACCATTAGTGGCAGCACCTACGCAATTGTTGCCTCAGATCTTGATGACGGAGTTCAGATTATCGATATTAGTGATCCTGCCAATATTGTGGCAAAAGATGCAGAGACTGACGGAGCAAATGGTTTTACAGAACTTGATGGAGCCAGTGGAGTAGCTACATTTACCATTGGTGCCAGCACCTACGCAATTGTTGCCTCATTTACTGATGACGGAGTTCAGATTATCGATATTAGTGATCCTGCCAATATTGTGGCAAAAGATGCAGAGACTGACGGAGCAAATGGTTTTACAGAACTTCTAGGAGCCAGTGACGTAGCTACATTTACCATTGGTGCCAGCACCTACGCAATTGTTGCCTCAGCTCTTGATGACGGAGTTCAGATTATCGATATTAGTAATCCTGCCAATATTGTGGCAAGAGATGCAGAGACTGACGGAGCAAATGGTTTTACAGAACTTGTTGGAGCCAAT
>JBJTCW010000153.1:0-1637 GCA_046092065.1 Candidatus Nitrosotenuis sp.
GAACAAATTGACCTAGAAACAGACAGCTTTGTTGCAGGGGGTTTTATTGCATTTAGACTCGAGATGATGCTAAGTGAACATAACGCCTCAGAACAAATGCGCATTGAACGCCGGCTAGAAAGAAAAAATGAAGTGCCTCAACTTTCTCAATATGAAGTCAGAGATATTTTTACTTTATCCGATGGCAGTTATGTTGGATCGATAGAAAAGTATGACGTTTACACCAGTGTCAGCTACAACAATCAAACCGGGCAGCGCAGCACCTACACCTATTATTATTACAACGATATCATTGCTTTTTTCATTGATACTAATGGACAATTACGTTGGGAACAACGCATACCAAAAAGACAATACAGCATCAATGATAATGGCCCCTATAGTTCCTATGCTAGTTTTTTATCTGACCAACGCATCTGCTTTATTTTCAATGACTCACAGTCAAATTATGATGAAAACGGACAATTTGTTCAAAATGCAGACGAAGTCCAGACTTTTAGCCTTAGTAAAAACCGCAATGTGGGCGCCTATGTCACCATTGATTTAAAAACGGGTCAGCAAACCAGACAAATAGGCCATGAACGCAAAGATGAAAATATCCTACTTGTTCCAAAAGCATTCACCTATGACCGAAAAAACAAAGGACTTTATACCTTCGGAATTTTTGGACCTCAGGAAAAATTCGGTTATTTACAGTTCAAATGATGAAAAACTGCCTGCTTATATTTGTAATGCTGCTTTTTTGGAGCTGTAGTAATTCTCCTCAAACGCCTGTTGCTAATACTGAAAAACTCGGTGCATTACCTCATGATGATCACAGTTATGCCAACTTGCATCAAATTCGCACCAAGCACCTACAACTCGATTTAGAAGTCAACTTTGAGTCTCAAACAATTTATGGCGTGGCCAGACACCATATGATCAACAAAGGTGCCGACACCGCAATATTTGACATCAAAGGCTTACTGATTCAGAAAGTAACGCTAGGAAATCATCAAAGGGAACACGAAAAAGAAACCGACTTTACCATCGGGCCCATGGATAAAGACAGCATTATTGGTCAGGCACTACTTGTCAATGTCGATTCCAACACGACTTTTGTAAATATTTATTACCAAACCACAACTGAATCAGCTGCCCTTGATTGGCTAGATACCACATTAACCAGTTCCAAGACAAAGCCTTTTTTGTATACACAAGGGCAAGCCATATTAACACGCACCTGGATTCCATTGCAAGATTCACCTTCAAATCGCATCACCTACAGTGCCGATGTCGAAGTTCCAAACGATCTTTTGGCGCTCATGAGTGCTAAAAATCCGACCTCTTTGCATCCTGACGGCATTTATCACTTTGAAATGCCTTATGCCATCCCTAGCTACCTTATTGCGCTTGCAGTTGGCGACATCGGTTTTCAAGATCTCGGCTCCGGATGTGGCGTCTATGCCGAAAAAGAACTTTTGGGACAGTGCGCCAAGGAATTCGAAGACCTTCCGAAAATGATGCAAGTTGCCAATAACCTTTATGGTAAGTATTGTTGGGGGCGCTATGACGTTTTGGTCTTACCCTATTCTTTTCCATTTGGTGGCATGGAGAACCCCATGTTGACCTTTGCTAATCCTACACTTCTTACTGGC
>JBJTCW010000154.1:0-12896 GCA_046092065.1 Candidatus Nitrosotenuis sp.
GACAAGCTGGCACCATCACTCATGATTCCAACCACGCACCAAAATCCATCTTTAATCAAAATAATGCCTGTTGATGTACAAAAGGTTCGCTCCATTTACGGAAGCCAGGGATTCTATGCATTCTCGGATCTTGTGCCGCTCCCACCTGAAAAGCCAACACCGACGCCATTGCCGACGCCAAGGCCCGAGCCTCCACTGCAACCCGTCTCGCCGTTCAAGTATCTCAAAATAACTGAGAGCCAGATAATCATAGAAAAATACGATTCCAAGACAGCGAGAATACAAGGACAAATCGACGAGCAAATCTTCCACAAGGGTCACCCAGTTTACATCCTAATTATCAAGCCTGACTACACCACTGAGGTACACAGACTGCCAGTAACAGGAACAGGATACTTTGAGATACCAATCAAGTTTGACTCGACTGACCTGTACGGGACATATTCTGTTGAGGGAAGCTACATGGAATACACTGATCAGCGCACCAATTTTGAGTTCAGCATCATACATGACATGTATGAAAAATACGACACACCAAGCAAGAACCCGACAAAAATTGTCGAACAAAAAAATCCAACAAAGACAGCAGACAAAAATCCAGACAAAAAAGAGACCCCAAAAAAGGAAGCTAAGAAAGAAATCAAAACCAAAAAAGAGCCGTACAAGGAGACCAAAAAGACCGTCAAAAAAGACAAAGAATCCAAGACAGTAAAGAAAGAAGCCAAGAATTCCAAGACAATCAAGGTATCAAGGGGTCAGACCACATACGAAAAAATCTCTGGCTCAATGCAGATGGAATCCTACCAACAAGGCAAGCAGGCGGACGTATCAATTATCAAGCCAGATGGTACTATAGAAATGCAGAAAATCAACATTAGCAATAAAGGAAAATTTGAGCACGTTTTCAGCATTACAGATAGAACCACACCGGGAAAATACGAAATCACAATCAGCTATTCCGGTATGACAATCAAGAAATTCACATATGAAATAAGAAATTAAAACAATAAATCTGGTTTAGTTTTGTGTTCTATCATGATAGAAGACAGACTAAAACAACTAGGAATTACACTTCCTACACCACCAAAGCCCGCAGGCTCTTACATTCCGGTTGTGATTACTGGAAATCTGGCGTTTGTCTCTGGACAAATTCCGATGCATGACGGTAAGGTCTTGTATACTGGTAAGGTCCCGTCTGAGAAATCAATTGAAGATGCCCAGGCAGCTGCAAAAATTTGCGCAATTAACTTGTTGGCGCAACTAAAGGCAAATCTTGGAAATCTAGATAGAATTACCAAAATAGTCCGTGTGTCAGGATTTGTAAATTGCACTCCAGAGTTTACAGAGCAGCCAAAAATAATCAATGCCGCATCCGACTTGTTCTTTGAGATATTTGGAGAAAAAGGAAAACACTCTAGAATCGCAGTTGGAGTGACTAGCTTACCTTTGGGCTCTACTGTAGAAATAGACACGACAGTAGAATTTGCCTAGTTATTTCTGATTTAATCTAGAATTGAATTCCTTGATAAAAGGTAGAATCTTGTCTTTTGGAATGACTGCACCACATGCCTTGTCGTGTCCCCCTCCAGAGCCGCCAAACTCTGCAGATAAACCATTTACCATTCTTCCAAGATGCACTTTACAGGATTTAGAGCCGCGAACAGATACAGCATAGATTCCATGGTCGACTCGTTCTTTGTATGCCACGCCAACATCTTTACCAGATAATCCCAAAACAAAGTTCACAGCACCAGATGCCCCGGCATCTTTTATCTCCATATAGCCAAGATTCTTCATTGTCTTTAGAGACTTTTTGACCTTGGCAATCATTTCTGCTAGTTTACCAACCTGGATTTGCGCAAATTCAAATGTATTTGGAATTTCATGCGGATATTTTGATTCAGAAAGCATTTCCACCAAATACAGCAAATAGTCTGGGTCTTTTTGGTGTCCAACAATATTGTAAGTCAGCACAGTTGCAGATATCAATGCAAACTGTCTGTCATAGATTTGGAGTAGCTTTGCGCCCTTTGGTCTGTCCTCCATGTAATCGGTAATGGCCGCACATGTAGCAACAAACGTAGAATGGTCTGATAGTTTTTTCTTGTATGCATCATACACTTGGACTGTAGTGCACTCGTTAATGTCGTGGTATAGCTTTACTTTGGCCTTTTCCAGTCTTTTGACAATTTCTGGGTCAATGTCATGATGATCAATATAGGTAACTGCGATTTTGCGTTTTTTCAATATAGTCAGAATTTCAACAAATCTGTCCTGGTTGTTTTTTGCAAGACCCAGATCACAGATATACAATGATTTTAGCTTCTCATCTGATACTAGTGATTCTATTGCAGTCATCAAACCTGGATAATCAACTAGAACGGTATCTCCGCCAAAGGCTTCTCTAATTAATGCGGCAGAACTAATCCCGTCTGCATCTTCCATGTGGGAGATGCACAAGACCTTGGTCTTTTTTGTAACCTTTTTTGTCGCCACGAAATGCAAAATTTTTGGTCCTAATTTAAACCAAAATTAGTCTTTTTTGAGAATTATTATCTGGCGCTTGTCCTCGTCAGATAAATCAGAATAGACATCGTAAAACGTCCTGCCAGACATTTGGCATTTTGCATCGATTTCTGCCAGTTTTGCCAGTACCTCAGGCGTGGCGCTCAAAACCAATTCATCGACTTGGCGTTGAAAATCGCGCTCTATTTGGCTCATAGTATCCAATGAAAAACGATCCTATAGGCCGCAGCTTTGCCAGATTAGACCAAATGCTAAATTACTACAACGAGAAAACAGGCGGAAAACCACAACGAAATAGTTTTTCCAATAACATGAGTGTTTTCCATTTTCTGCCAAATCTACGACGCAGAGATGACAGTTTCTCGTCGGAATATAGTTACGTCAAAATATTATTTAAGACTGATCATAATTATTCCACTCAAACACCACATTGTATACTGGATAAACTTAATAGGTAAATTTTTGGCAGAAAGGCCGAATTGGAGACAAAAAACATAGGCCTGCGAGATATCGAAGTAGCAGACACCAAAATCTCTGATATCGACGGAGAGCATGGCAAGCTTATCTACCGCGGATACGACATTTTGGATTTGACAAAAAACTCGACCTATGAGGAAACTGCCTATCTATTACTCAATGACAAATTACCAAATAAACAAGAATTGGACGAGTTCAAGCAAAGACTAATCGATGCTAGAGACGTGCCTCGCCAAATGCAATCAAACATGAGAAACTGGAAGAAAAACGCAGACCCGATGGTCATGATGCAGGCATTTGTAGTAGCACTATCAGGGTATTATGACGATAAAGGTGCAAACGAGCGAGAGATAAACTATCAGAGCGCAATTTCACTAATTTCTAAAACCGCAACAATAGTTGCAAGCTGGGAGCGAGTAAGGACTGGAAGGGAAATAGTCGATCCTGATTCAAGGTTATCACATGCCGGAAATTTCCTAAACATGTTAGTTGGCGAAAAGCCAGACGCAGAAACTGAGAGAATTTTCGATATCTGCCTGATGCTACATGCAGACCATACATTCAACGCATCTACATTTGCAGCAAGAGAGGTCGCATCGACTGGCGCCCATATGTATTCCGCAGTCAGTGCGGCAATTGGTGCTCTATCAGGTCCGTTGCATGGAGGTGCAAACTATGAGGTCATGAAGATGTTACTAGAGATAAAGACTGTAGAAAATGCAGAAAAATGGGTCAAAGAGCGAATCACAAACGGCCAAAAGATAATGGGTATGGGCCATGCCGTGTATCACACCTATGATCCTCGGGCCCAAGTCCTAAAGGAGTTATCGCGTAAAATGGCAAAAAAGACCGGCGCGCCATGGTTTGATATTACACAAGCAGTGGAAGAAAATACCATACGAGAGATGAAGCACCAAAAGGGAGTCGACATTTATCCAAATGTGGACCTGTATTCTGCATCGCTATACTATATGCTGAAAATTCCGCCGGATCTCAACACACCAATATTTGCAATATCTCGAGTTGCAGGCTGGACTGCGCATGTCATTGAGGAAAAATTCGCACAGGCCGCGCCAAAGACTGCATTGTACAGACCAAAGGCAGTATATGTCGGAAAATATTGCGGACCGCAAGGTTGCACGTACGAGCCAATCGATCTTAGAAGATAATTACTGGAACAATACAAAGAAAACAATGGTCTGGATTAGATATTCCGATTACGGAAAACCAAAGAAGAGAAAAGCTCCAACAAAATCAAAAAGAGAAAGTAAAAAACCAAAGATAGAGCCAAAAATCAAAATCATTCCAGGAGAACACAAAGTAGAATTCAGAAAAGCTAGTGAGATTTAGTTTCTAGTGTTGAGCCATTCTTGCGCGCGATTTGTTATGTCGTGCTTGTACAATACTTGGAATACCATTTCATAAAATGTGATTCCTTTTTGTTGGGCCTGCGCATCAAGCCACTTGATTCCTTCGGCAAGTTCTGGGTCAGTGTCTGAGAACTGGACCAGCTCGTCTACCATCTTTGTAAAGAAGGCAAGAGACTTTTGCATTATGGAGTATTTTTGCGATCTACTATTCAGACCTGAATTCAAATTATATAGACAAAAAACGCCTTTTTGGTTGACATGATGCACTCCATTTTTTGCGATGGAAACGCAAAAAGAATCTCTTGGAGCATCAAAACTGATCAAAGTATAACAGAACAGTTCCGAGAACAAGCAGAAATCTATGTCGACCAAGTATCTGATATTCAGGCAACCTACATTGCGCTTCATGTAGCAATATTTTGGGGAATTGGCGTGTTTATAATAAAAAATGGCGATACTCTTAGAATTCAACTAGAATCAGATGAGATGATTCGACATCTCTCCACTGATCAGATATCCAATGATAGTCTAATGGAAGACAAGAAAAAATTCATCAACATGCTATCTGCTCAGCGCTCGTTACTATACCAGTATGAAAAAATAACCCATGAGCAAAACATTGCATCAAAGATGCTTTAGAATTACTCCAATATCTAATAGATTTGTGTGAGTTGGGCCTGTCTTTATCAGGCCTCCATATTTTGCAAAAAATGAATTGGAATCATTGTTTTTCAGATATGGTTGTATGTCATAATTTACTGTACCAGAAAATATTGCACCGGCATGTTTTGTGTTGCCATCTATACCATCAGTGCCAATTGATGCTACGGTTTTGCCAGACAATTTTGGAATCATATGCAAGACTAGTTCTTGGTTTCTCCCTCCTTTTCCTTTTCCAGTTACTTGTACGGTGGTTTCTCCTCCAAAAATTACGCAGTTTTTTGAATTGGATAACTTGAGAATTTTATTTGCAGCTAGTTTCACATTTCCGGTCATTCTTGGATACACTAGAGTAGAATATCCAAGCTTTTTTGCAGCTTGTACCATTACACCAAGACAGTTAGAATTATTTGCAATTATCTGGTTTTGGATTTTTGGCCTTTTTGGGGTCTCTGCTATTTTGCCTTGTGCGCCTTTGTGCAATAATACCAGAACAGATTTTGGGAGTTTTTTGTGCAGCTTGTACTTGTCAACTATACCAAGACAGTCAGAAAATGTGGTTTTATCGCAATACACCAAACCCGAACCAATAGAGCCCAGATCATCATTTACCACATCCGACATTACATAGGATATCGCAGTACAGTTTAGGTGCTCTAGAATTTTGCCACCTTTAACACCTGAAAGATGCTTGCGAATCGCATTAATCTCCAATATTGATGCGCCGGATTCCAGCAAAACCTGCGTGGTTTTGATTTTGTGCTCCAATGATACCCCTGCAGGCGCACAAACCAGGGCAGATGAGCCCCCAGATATCAAAAATACCACCAAGTTGTTTTGAGTGGTTTTTCTCAGCAATTGTATTATTTTGCTTGCTGCCAGAGTCGAGTTTTTGTTTGGAGTCGGATGGCCGGATTTTATGATTTTGAATTTTTTGGAATTAAACGTAGGAGTGTAATTTTTTGGAATTACTATTATTCCGCTAGATTTAGGAATTATTTTACAAAATGCTTTTGTCATGGAATCTGCTGCTTTTCCCACCGCAACGACCGAGATTTTGTCATAGTTTTTCGCATCAAAATTTCTAGTTCCACACACAAGACGATTCTTGTAGACATACTTGGATAGGTATAGTTCAGGCTTTGCAGCTTGCAGTCCCGATTGTATAATTTTCATTGCATCTGATCTGCTCAATGATACATTGTGTCTGATCTTGCTTATTAGAATAACATTATACCGCGCTGAAAATAGTAGAAAGAGTTATCTTCTCTTGGTAAAGTAGGCAAGCTACTCGCAATTGACCAAAACAAGACAGATTTGCTGGGCAAACTCTTCCTTTGATGATTCAGATGTTGTTGTATTAGGCATTCCAGACGAGACTGGCTCACATGCAATGTTTTCAGGAGCATCAAAAGCGCCAGATCACATCAGAAAGATTTCAAACCAAAATGATATCTATGTGGAAAAAAAACTGCTCTGTCTTGCGCAGCCAACAAAAGGAATAGGAAATACACGAGTGCATGAATTTGGGAATATCAAAAAACGGCAGATTCCAAATTCACTTGAAAAAATCTTGGGCTCTAAAAGGATTCCAATCTCAATTGGTGGAGACCACTCTAACACCACACTTCTTTTGAAGGCATTATCAAAAAAACACGGAAAACTATCTCTGGTGTATTTTGATGCGCATCCTGACTTTGTGTCGCATACTAGGAATTACTATGGTTCAGTCATTACAGATTCACTAGACTATATCGATGTCAAATCCAGCATCCAAGTAGGAATTCGCAGCCCAGAGCAGGAAGAATTGGATAATATCAAAAAGCACAAGCTAAATGTCATCACTCCATTTGACATCATAGAATCAGGCATAAAATCAGTCACAAAACAAATCCAAGATACCGTAAAAGACAATGTCTATGTCTCATTTGACATGGACTGCCTGGATCCGGCCTTTGCCCCTGGCGTATCAGTCCCAGTCCCAATTGGAGTAAATGCTACTGATGCAGTTTATGCCCTGAAAAAAATTGTACAAAATGGGATAGTCGGCTTTGACATAATGGAAGTATGTCCTGCACACGATCTAAATGATATCACATCGCATCTGGCATCAAGAATGATTGGCGAAGTAATTTCCTCATGTAAGGTATAATTACCCAAAATACTCCAGCCAAAACATGCACACAGTAAAGATTCCAAAGATTATCAATTTCGGCAAAGACGCATTATCACAATCAGAATATCCAAAAAATGCCCTAGTTATCACAACTGCACCGCCACCAATCTCTCAAAAATGGCTAGGCAAAATGGGCATCAAAGATTACATGCTATATGACAAAGTTGAACCAGAGCCATCAATTGAAACTGTACAAAATGTAATTGCTGAATTCAAGTCAAAAAATCCATCCTGTATTATTGGATTGGGTGGCGGAAGTTCACTGGATGTTGCAAAATATTCTGCAGCCGAAATGAAGCTGGAAAAAATTCTCATCCCAACTACATTTGGAACCGGCGCAGAAATGACTACATATTGCGTTTTAAAATTCGACGGCAAAAAGAAACTACTCCGTGAAGACAGATTCCTAGCTGACAGAGCCGTAGTGGACTCATATTTCATGGAAGGCACACCGGAGCAAATTGTAAAGAACTCTGTCTGCGATGCATGCGCACAGGCAACAGAAGGATACGATTCAAAATTAGGTAACGAGTTCACCAGAACAATGTGCAAGCAGGCATTTGAGGTATTGTATGATGCAATAATGAACGACAAGCCAGAAAACTATCCATACGGTTCAATGCTATCTGGAATTGGCTTTGGCAACTGCTCCACAACACTAGGCCATGCATTGTCCTATGTGTTCTCCAATGAAGGAGTGGCACATGGATATTCATTGTCATCTTGTACTACAGTAGCTCACAAATTCAACAAGTCAATTTTCTACGAGCAATTCAAGGAAATTGTTGAAAAGATGAAATTCGAGAAAATGTCACTAAAGACACCACTAGACCAGGCAGCAGACACTGTAATGACTGACAAGGGTCATCTGGATCCAAACCCATTGCCAGTAACAAAGCAAGACGTAATCAAGTGTCTTCAAGATATAGTAGACTGGAAACTCTGAGTTTTGCGCAATTTTTATCACGATTTCAGCCAAATTTACTAAACTTAAATAGCTCGGGTCCGATCAAAAAAAAATATGCTAAAGTTTGGAATCCAAAACGGACTCAACGTAGCAAGAGCGGGATTTTCTGAAGACCAAATTTTGACTGCCTGTTTATTGGCAGACAGAGTAGGATACAATTCCATTTGGTACATGGACCATTCCAACGTTCCGCAATGGACCAAGGCAACGGTACTTGATCCATGGGTAATGCTATCTGCAATTGCAGCAACTACACAAAATGTAGAGCTTGGAACATGTGTCACAGACGCTATTCGAAGACACCCATCAAACATTGCACTAGCCGCCATTACACTGGATAGAATCTCCAAAGGCAGAGGAACATTGGGTATTGGTGCAGGCGAAGCACAAAATCTTAAAGAATTCAACATTCCATTTGACAATCCAGTTTCAAAATGGGAAGAGCAGCTCCAAGTTATCAAATTGTTATACGAATCATCACCAGAGCACACAGTAAATTTCAAGGGAAAATATTATGAATTAACACAAGCATGTCTGCAGGCAAGACCAATTAGAAAACCACATCCACCAACATACATGGCAGCAGGCGGACAACGCACTCTGCAAATGACAGGCAAATACGGTGATGGCTGGCTACCAATTGGATATACTCCAGAATTGTTCGAAGACCATGCAGGAACCATCAAAAAATCAATGAAGGAAAACGGTAGAACACAGGAAGAGCAGGACAACTTCCAGTACGCTTTGGATATTGATGTTTACTTTTCAGAAGACGCAGAGGAATCATGGGCAAAGATGAAAGAAGCAGTCAAAGTATCATTGTTCAAGCCAGAAGTTCTTAGAGTTCACAACCTAAAGTCAATTGAAGGATTTGATTTCAAGAAATATTTCACAGAATACTCCATGTCAAACCAGGACTGGATTGTAAAAATGAGAGAAGGTGCAACCACCATTCCAGACCCAATCGCAAGATCATCAGTTGCAGTTGGAACGCCAGACGATGTTATACCAGTATTTGAGAGATTTGTAAAAGCCGGCGTAAACCACTTTGTCATTCGATTCTGGGGCTCCAATTACTTTGGCTCTATCGACAAGTTTGCATCCAAAGTAATGCCACACCTAAAAGGCAACACTCGATAGTCATTTTATGGCCACACTGGACGAGTGTGAGGCCTATGCCAGATTCAAACAAGCAGACATTCCATTTTGCATGGGTGTAGTCTTTCGCCTAAAGTCAATAGGCATAACACATGAGCAGATTCTTTGCTCTGCTATTTTATCGCAGACAAAATCCACATTTGACGAGTTATTTGAGAGATTTGGACGAGATATCGCAGTAATGGTCACATCCATTACCAAGGACGATTCTGTGCCAAAGGCAAAGCAAGAACAAGTCTATTCGGAGCAGCTCCAAAGTGCCCCATGGGAGTCAGTTCTCATAAAATTGTGCGAGATTTCTGCCAATCTAAAACTAATCAAAGAAACAGAACTATCCAAGAACAAGCGCAGAAAGCTGCTAAAGCAAAACATACACTGGCTCAACATACTAAGGGGCAACATCTTGGATAACCAGGACAAGATGCTGGGCTTGCCAAAACTACTAGATGGGGCAAATGAAACTATAACTCATTTTGGGCACCGTCCGATCAAATTTGAATGAAAAGTGCAAGCTAGCAGCTAAGATTTTCTTTGCAGTCCTAGCTTAAATTGAGAATTTTTGCCAAGTATGCTATGAAAGGCGATATTCTATTACAGAACATCCAGGCTCGCGGATTCATCCCGGCAACTGCTGGTCAAAACGTCAAAGAGGACAAGAAGAAAATCAAAGACGCAATAGAGACCAAGCTTGGCAAAAACATTGATTCCGTTAGAAAAAGAATAGAAGGCAAGCCATTATCCATAGCCATAACATTTTACGTCAAAAAGGACTCGGCACATGCAAACAAGGACAATCATTCTCTGTCCAATGTGCTGCTAGCTGTGTTGTCCCCTACAATGGCATCAGGACAAGAAGTAGAGAAAGGCCTAGACATAATCAAAGATGAATCGGTTTTGTACAAAATATCTGTAGAGAAAAAGCTCGTAGAAACAGAAAAAGATGAAGGCTTGATGTTTTCCGTATACGAATGGTCCACTACATAGAATACTGACAAATCATACGTAATCGTTTTATTCTAAATTGGAATAATCACAATAATTAGGGCACATGGACCCTAAAACCATACCTAGTGCTTGGGTGAGAAATCCCAAGCGCGTCAAGTTGGCTTTTAATTATACCAAAATGTAGTGATTTTGTGCAGTTATTAGGCAGATTCGAGATAAAATCTCCCCAAAAGATAGCCGAGTTTTTGAATTCCGAGCACATAGGAAGAATTGCTTCATTGGATAAGGACGGCTTTCCAGAAGTAATTCCAATGAACTTTTGCTTTGTAAATAATGCAATTTACATGCATTCTCATACAAGGGGGGAAAAGCTTGACAATATCAAAAATAATCAAAAGGTTGGCTTTGAAGTTGATAAAGAACTGGAATTTTTGCCATCATACTTTACTTCGCCAACTGATGCATCGCAAGCTGACACATTTTACATTAGTGTAGTTATCAAGGGCGATGGAATTATCGTAAACGACAGAGAGGAAAAGACAATGGCGCTAAATGCACTGATGGAAAAATACCAGCCAGAGGGACAATATGAAAAGCTGGTACCAGACATGCATGTAATAGATGAAGTTGCGATAATCAAGGTAGTTCCAAGAACCATCAAGGGAAAATACAAGATTGGTCAACACATCGACAAAGATTCAAGGACTAGTCTAGCAAGAAAGATTCTACAAAAAAACAGCCCCACTGCAAGGCAGACTATTCAGATGATGGGATTTGACATTATAGAAAATGATGTCAGAGTGGTTGAAGAGCCATCCTGGTAGTCTAGTGTTGTAAGGTTCCAGTCAAGTCCACTTTGTATGGTGTATCTTTATTCATCAGGTAAAAGTTCTGATCTTGAAGAGATGCGTTTTGCTTGTTGTTTTTATCATTAATAATTTTCTCATCTAAAGATACAATTACTGTGAATTTATCCGCCTTGTCTGCTGCAAAATCTATGATTAGTGTTTTGTCGTCTAGCTTTGCGCCAATTCCTGAAACCGGGGCGCTAGAGCCATCAATTAACAGTCTTGATTCTATTATGCTAAACTCTTTGAGATTTGTGCCCTTGATGGGAATCATCTTTAGAGTCAGGCTTGCCTTTTTTGCCATATTAGAGTACCCTGGGCGTGCATCTCCGCTCAAATCAAGCACAAATTGCTTGCCTTCCAGGTCATTTAGGGGGGATTTTTGTGCGTGTATCTTTATGATTGGTTTTGCCAGCTGTGCCACGGGGATAGTTTTTGCCATTTTGGGTTCCGGCTCTGAAACTATTGTTTGGTTTGGAGTTTCGGTGTAATCGATGTTTGCAGAATACTGGCTTGCAGATACCGGGGCAAACTTGTCATCCAGATCAAAAAGCAAAAACGCCGCAACCACGACAAATGAGATGCTGCATATTGCGATCAAATGGATGTTAAATGAGCCTTGCAACCAAGAATGATTTTTGAAATTTAGCTTAAAAGCCAGACGTAGAATTCATCAGTGCACTAGCCTTTAAATTTGAAATTACCATTATAGCACCTATTGCAAGTCCAGACAAAATACGAATTATCATCAGAGTTTGAGCCCACCGGAGACCAGCCACAGGCAATTGACAAGCTGGTATTGGGTGTCCAAAAAAATAAAGTCCAGACTCTACTTGGGGTTACTGGCTCTGGCAAAACATTTGCAGTTGCAAATGTCATAGCTAGGACTGGCAAAAATACACTCGTAATATCGCACAACAAGACACTAGCTGCTCAACTGTATTCGGAGCTAAAACAGTTTTTCCCAAAGAATAATGTTGGCTATTTTGTATCATACTACGACTATTACCAACCCGAAAGCTATATTGTGCAGACAGACACATACATCGAAAAAGACACCGAGATTAATGAGAAAATAGAAAAGCTTCGACTAGAGGCAACTGCGATGCTTTTATCAGGCGAGCCAACAATTATTGTGGCCACAGTATCTTGCATCTATTCCCTGGGCAACCCCAAAGACTGGGAGGAAATGTCAACTGTGATTCAGACAGGTACAGAGATTAGCCGTAGTGAGCTGATAAAACGCCTCATAAACGCAAGATACGAGCGCAACGACACTGCACTTGTACCTGGCAATTTCAGAGTCAAAGGCGACACAATTGATGTAATTCCTGCGTATTCCCAGGATATCATTCGTGTGTCAATGTTTGGAGATGAGATTGAGAAAATCGCCATCTTGGATAATGTTTCGCTAAAGGAAAAGCGCAAGGCAAATTCAATCAAGATATTTCCTGCAAAGCACTATTTGGTAGCAAATGACGCCAGGACAAAGGCTGTAAAATCAATTCGTGATGAGCTAAAAACAAGACTTCCCCAGCTGAGAGAACTTGAAAGACAAAGATTAGAGATGCGAACCAAGTTTGATCTTGAAATGATTGAAGAGCTTGGGTATTGCTCTGGTATAGAGAATTATTCTAGGCACTTTGATGGAAGAAATCCTGGTGAGCAAGCATTTTGTTTGTTGGACTTTTTTGGTGATGACTATCTTTTGGTAATAGATGAATCGCATGTTACAATTCCGCAGCTCCATGGAATGTATGGAGGAGACT
>JBJTCW010000155.1:0-7002 GCA_046092065.1 Candidatus Nitrosotenuis sp.
AGGGCAGAGGCTCAAAAGTCAATGTACAAGATTCGTGACAAATTTGCAAACTACAATACCATTGTAATCTTTGCAAATCTAGCGGGCAAGTCAGGCTGTGCCGTGTCTCCTTTGGTTGCAACAATAGCAAAAGAGGAGCAAAAGCGAGTCTTGTCATTTGGAATAATGCCGTTTAGATTTGAAAAAGAAAAGCTGTTCTTGTCTGGTGTTTCATTGAAGAGACTACGCGCAAGTTCTGATTCCACTATTGTTATTGATAACGATGCTTTATTGGAAGCAAATCCAGACTTGACTGTATCAAAATGCTACGACATTACCAACCATGCGGCAATGTATGTGATGAACTCACTTGCTGCGTCTTCTATATCTGATGATATCAATATTTTATCTACAAGTAAGAACGAAAAAGACATTGAGGTGTCATTGCGAGAATCAATCCAAATGCTATACGAGGATGCTCCTCCAAGTTCTGTCAAAAAAACAATGCTCTATGTCTTTGGCTCTGACAATGTTTCAGTAGGCAAGATAAATGCAGCAGTAAACACAATTTCTGGTATCTTTAATGAGAATAACACCGGCGTATCACTAGCAACCACACAAGGCGACAAGTCCCAAGTTGTAATGGTGAGCTCTGTTACGGGTACTTTGAAATTTGATTCCTATGATCCATTGGGAGTGATTCCAAAAGAAAACACTCTAGACTGGGATGAGCCAGAATCTAGCATAAAGACTGGAATCGAATTATATCAACTAGAATAAACTTAGAAAGTTATTTTCTAAAAACTATTTGGATTTCTTTGCTGGCTTTTTTTCTTCTTTTTTTGGTTCTGCCTTTTTCTCTTCTTTTTTGGCTGGCTTTTCTTCTGCTTTTTTCTCTTCTTTCTTTTCTTCCTTTTTGGCCTCTTTCTTTTCCTCTTTTGATGTAACCTTTGGCTTTTCCTCGTCTAGATATGGAGATACCATAACATAGCCGTCATCTGTCTTTGCCATTCTTACTCGAATTTTTCTTGGAGGACTGCGAATTCCTTTTTCCCAAACTGCATGAGATAGGTCTTGGTCAATTTTGATTTGGCCTGTCTTCATGTGGTGTTCGGCAAACTCGCGAATCATGTTGATTGCTCTTTTTGCTCGCTGGTTGTTTGGTGAAAGCCAGACTTTACCTAGGTTTATTGTATAAACGCGCTCTGCTTCTTGGGACAAGCTATCCTACCTCCACGTCTGTCTGTCTCCAAGCTCGTCGCTTTGGATTTGAACGGACCTGTCTTTTGGTCTTGAGGATAATCCATGCTGGTACTGCAGAATTCTGCTTTTGCTTCTTTTGAAGTCGGATTTTGCGTCCAGAATGCTTTCTTGCCGCCATGAAAATTGAGGCATTTTAACCTCTTTTTAAATGAATCTGGTTATTCTAGATTAGCTGGTGCTGTCTGAAAACATCGGCGATTTGTTTTAGCATTCTAGCAGATGCGCCCCAGATTAGCTTATCATCATGTGTCAGCTTGTACGCTTCAAATAATGATCTGTGATCTGGGTCTGGATCATCATCTAGAGTTTTGAGTAATGGTATGATTGGAATGTGCAAGATTTCATCTACCTCGGAGTTTGGGCTTAATTGTATTATTTCATCTAAAATAGCAACAAATGGAATAATGGTAAATCCGGAATTTCTTGTCTGGACCGGCTTTAGCTGTCCAATTACATCATTTCTGGATACTGCCAGTCCTATTTCTTCCTGGGTTTCTCTTAGCGCTGTCTCTAGCAGGTCACTATCGTCTGTGTCTATTTTGCCTCCTGGGAATGATATTTCTCCCGCATGCTGTTGCATTGTGATTGGTTTTTGTGTCATGATTACTTTGTAATCTGCATCGTATAGTATAATCAGAACGGCTGCGTGTTTTGTGTTGGCATCATCCAGATGTGGTATGATGTCAGTGGTTAGGATTTTTTTGATTGTCCCGTTCATGGTATGATTTAGCGATTCAGCTTTATCATTATTCCTTCAAAGGTTATTAATCAACAAAATCATGGAACTACAAATGAGCATTAGATACGAGATAAATCCTCCTCGGGTAATCCAGGACGGAGTGTTATC
The DNA here is from genome assembly GCA_046092065.1 of Candidatus Nitrosotenuis sp. GTDB lineage: Archaea > Thermoproteota > Nitrososphaeria > Nitrososphaerales > Nitrosopumilaceae > Nitrosotenuis. The sequence goes on from JBJTCW010000155.1 coordinate 2,090, forward strand.
TCACAAGCAAGTCAAGGGATTGCTTGGCAAGGTCGAAAAAAGAATAGGAACTGCTGCCAAATATTGCAATGGGATTCATTTAACGGATTCTGTTTTGGGAATTCCAAGGATTTCGCCAATTACTACAGGTGCCATGATTCGCGATACCAATTCTAAACTGGATATCACTGCTAGCTTGCGAGTCCGTGACAGAAACATAACCGCTCTGACGCAATCTGTGTATGATGCGATTCTATTAGGATTGGATGGATTATTGATATTGAAAGGCGATGAGCCACCTGCCGGCCCTAAGGATTCCAAACTCATACCAAGTGAAGTTGTCAAGCATTTTACAAAACAGGGCTTTGGTAAAAACTTGGACTTTTACCTGTCGGTTTCTGCCCATCCAGACTTTGATAAGATCCAGAAAAAAATTGATGCCGAGCCAACTGGATTTGTAACGCAGGTTATCCAGTCGCCAGACCAGGTTCACAGGCTAGTGGATAAGCTAAAGCCTCAAGGATTCAAGGTTATTCCATGTGTGATGATTCCTTCGGTAAAAAATGCCAATTCCGCAAAGATGCTAAATCTGGACTTTGCGCAATACCAGGAAATTATAACAGACTTTATAGTAGAGATTCACAAATCCGCCAAAGACATACTGGTCACATCTCCTAATGACTTCAAGGCATCAGTCAAGGTTCTATCACAGCTTAAAGGATTAAAAAGAAAATAATTATCTAAAATATCATGGCGCAAAAACCGAGTTTTCTTGATGCCATAAAAGAAAGGATTTTGCTGTTTGATGGTGCAATGGGAACCGAGATACAGAAATTCGACCCAAAGTCCGAGGACTTTCCAGATGGTAAAGACGGATTCAATGACGGATTGGTTTTGACTAGACCCGACTGGATTAAGAAAATTCATCGTAGCTATTTGGAGGCAGGTGCCGACTGTATAGAGACAAACTCGTTTGGTTCTAACAAATTGAAGCTAGATGAATATGGATTTGGCGATAAAACTGTAGAAATGAATAGAAAAATTGCCGAGCTTGCTTGTACAGTAGCTTCCGAGTTTTCGGATAAACCGCGTTATGTCATAGGAAGCATGGGACCTACTGGATTTTTGCCTAGCTCAAACGATCCTGACTTGGGCCAGATTCCTTTGGAGAAAATCCGAGAGGCATATGCTTTACAAGCAGAGGGCTTGATTCTTGGCGGAGTCGATGCATTACTCATAGAAACAAGCCAGGACATTTTGGAGGTAAAGCTTGCAATAGAGGGGGCTCACCAAGCAATGAAAAAAACAAAGAAAACTCCACTAATTGCAAATGTCACACTGGACCAATATGGAAAGATGTTGCTTGGTACAAACGTCCAGGCAGCTTACACCACAGTATCTGACATGGGAATTGACATTTTTGGCCTGAACTGCTCTACCGGTCCAATAGAGATGACATCCAGTGTACAATGGCTAAACGAGCAAAATGACCTGAATTTACTTGTAGTACCAAATGCCGGCATGCCAGAAAACGAAGGCGGTCATGCAGTGTATAAAATGACGCCAGAAAAAATGTCGGATGCACTGGGTGACTTTATCTCAAAATACAAGCAGGTGCGAATAATTGGTGGATGCTGCGGAACAAACCCTGGACATATTGCAGCGCTGAGAAAAATTTTAGACTCTAAAAGCCGAACTTGAATCCGCCGACAGAGAAATTATTTCCCTGAGTTTCGGACGGCGTGTTTCGTACACCAAGCAGATCAATTAGCTCCTTGAGGTTTTTAGTTTGGAAATATATCGTAGCAGGTCCCATTATCTGAGTTACCAGGCCTTCGCCGCCAAGTATAGTGCTTTTTAGTCCACCAAACTTTGTGACCTTGTATTCTGAATTCATCGTCAATGCAACCAGATGATAATTGTCCAAAGTCATCTGCTCTCCTGGCGCTAGCTGTTTTTGGATAACGCCACCATACACATTACAGAACACCTTGCCAGTGCCTGTAACCTTTAGCATGAAAAACTCTGATCCGAAAATTCCTTTTGTAAAGCCCTGCCATTTTGTATCGATTTCAACTCCTGGAGTCGATGCAATGTATGATCCTGATTGCACGATATAGCCATCATTTGGTGTAATAGGAATTTCAACAATATCTCCAACTGGTGGACCTGTCAGACCTAGCGAGCATCCGTCCTCTTTGGCAATGTATTCATTTACAAAAAACGACTCGCTTCCCAAAAAAGAGACCTTGACTGTTTTGAGCACATTTGTGCGCATTTTTGTCTTGATTTCCACATCCCCTTTGAGATAGACCAGTGCGCCGGCTTCTGCAATTATGGATTCGCCTTTGCCCATATGGACTTCTAAAATACTCATTGGGTCTTTGAGAATCTGAAATTGCATTTGCCTGTGGATTACACATCCAGTAAAAAACCCTTGTGCTGTGCATTAGTACCATCACAACAGAGTAGAGCGTGACTTTTCCAAATTTGGCAGATGGGGTTTTTATATTCAGAGCATAGAGCGGTAACATGACAATCGCAAAGACAGTTCCAAAAAGCAAGAAAAGCATCACATTGGAAAAAGAAATAGAGACTAAAGTGCGAAGAATTCAGGCACGACTAATCGAAAAGACTGACCAAACATGGAGTCTTTCAGTTGTACTAAACATCTTGGTGTCCGCAGGTCTAATGCAGACAAAAAAGATGACTCGCGCAGACTGGCAAAAGATCAAAACACTCGTCGACGACAAGACAGTTACATTTGGCGACGATCTGATTACTGATTTTGTCAAAAAAATGTCCGAATAATTCTATTCCGATTCACTTTTTATTATTTCACATATTTCCATGTCAGGTAGCTCCTTGAGGTTTTTGTATTGGAAATAGCTACACTGGATTATCTCTTCTTTTAGCCCTTCGAATTTGTATCGAATTGTAACAATATCGTGATTATCGTAGACTTTGCCCGACATGTATCTTATAGTAGGAAACTCTGACTGGATTAAAAGCATTATTTGATGATATTTTGGATAATATGTTAGGGTCTGCATATCAAAAATCATGCCTAAACATACGGTCAGAAAGAGAAAAAGTGTCATATATTTACAAAATGCCATTACATATGATGAAGACACCACGGGTAAGCTCCGCACTAAAGGCAGTTGAGCTGCGACAAGAGCCTGCACCAATGATTATTGGTGAAAGATTGAACACGCAGGGCTCCAAAAAGGCAAAGCAGTTGGTACTATCGGATGATTTTGATGGGTTGATTACACTAGCTAGAAACCAGGTAGAAGATGGCGCGCATTGCATTGATGTCTGTGTTGCAACTACAGAGCGAGCAGATGAGCTGGACTTTATGAAAAAACTGGTAAAAAGACTGTCTTTGGAAATTGATGCTCCACTGGTGATTGATTCTACTGATCCTAGTGTTATAGAATCATCAGTTGATCAGATTCCTGGCAAACCAATGATTAACTCGATTAATTTAGAAGGTGATGGTTCTCGATTTCACAAGCTTGCACCTATTATGGCAAAATATGGTTTGCCTGCAATTGCTTTATGTATTGGGCCTAAAGGCATGGCAAAGACTCCGCAGGAAAAAGTAGAGACTGCCGAATTACTATATGAGACTGGAAAAAAATATGGCTTGCGAGAAGACCAGTATGTCTTTGATGTATTGACATTTACTTTGGCTACTGGCGAGACAGAATTTTTGGATGCCGGCAAAAATACGCTAGAAGGAATCAAGCTAGTCAAGAAGAGATTCCCAGATGCGTTTACCACGCTAGGTCTGAGCAATATCTCGTTTGGTCTTGCCCCAGCTGCTCGCAAGATTCTCAATTCTGTCTTTTTGTATCATGCGGTCAAAGCTGGCCTTGATTCTGCAATAGTGAATGCCAAAGAGATTGTTCCATATACGGAAATTGATTCCCATGAGCGCAAAATTGTAGAGGATCTCATATTCAATACTAATCCAAATGCGCTTGCTGAGGTAATTGCTCATTTTGAGAAAATGGGCACGCAAGTTACTAGTACCAAGAAAATCGAAGTCGACCCAAGCTGGCCTGCAGGAAAACGAGCCAATTTCAGAATTGTAAACAGACTCAAGGAAGGAATTGAAAATGATGTGGTATCTGCCATATCTGAGAAGATAAGCCAGAAAAATATTGTATCTGAAAAAGACGGCAAGCTGGTCATCAACGCTCCAAAAGAGACAACCCATGATGCTGCAATTGCCACGCTAAACGATGATCTGTTGCCTGCAATGAAAGAGGTTGGCGACAAGTTTGGTGCAGGCGAGCTGATTCTGCCGTTTGTATTGAAATCTGCCGAATGCATGAAGGCATCCGTTGTAGAGCTAGAAAAATACCTGCTAAAGGAAGAAGGAACAAGCAAGGGCAAGCTGGTATTAGGTACAGTATATGGCGATGTGCACGATATTGGTAAGAACTTGGTCAAAACAATATTTGAAAATAATGGCTATACCGTGTATGATCTTGGAAAGCAGGTTCCTCTACAGAAATTTGTAGAGAAAATCAAAGAGGTAAAGCCAAACGCAATTGGATTATCAGCTCTACTAGTATCGACATCAAAGCAGATGCAGGTCTTTGTGGAATTTGCCAGAGAAAACAAGATAGAGGTTCCAGTGTTGTGCGGTGGTGCGGCAATTAATTCCAATTATATCAACAGAATTGCAAAGGACGGTTCCATCTATCCGCATGGCGTATTTTACTGCAAGACAATGTTTGATGGTCTTAAAACAATGGACAAGCTGGTGTCACCTGAGAAGACCCAGTTTGTGCAGGAATGGAAATCCAAAGTAGAGTCCTGGAAGGAAACCAAGATAGAAAAATCCCAGGATGAGCTGCCACGATCCGATGTAAAACCGGTTACTCCACCAGTTACTCCATCATTGAATATACCAATAC